>NZ_JBNHER010000248.1:10987-27293 GCF_050015975.1 Dapis purpurea BLCC-M126
AAGACAGTGATACCCTTTACGGTCAAGACGGTGATGATACCCTCGACGGTGGTGACGGCAATGATTTGCTTCAGGGTCACAACGGCAATGACCTACTTGCAGGTGGTGAGGGACATGATAACCTACAGGGTAATGAGGGTAATGATAGCCTCGACGGTGGTGAGGGAAATGATACCCTTTCCGGCCAACAGGGTAATGACCTACTTGCAGGTGGTGAAGGCAATGATATCCTTCACGGCCAACAGGGTAATGACTTACTCGCAGGTGGTAAGGGACATGATAACCTACAGGGTTGGAGCGGTGATGATAGCCTCGACGGTGGTGAAGGCAATGATACCCTTTACGGTCAAGAGGGTAATGACCTACTTGCAGGTGGTCAGGGAAATGATAACCTACAGGGTTTGACTGGTAATGATAGCCTCAACGGTGGTGACGGCCAAGACTTGCTTTACGGCGAACAGGGTAATGACCTACTCGCAGGTGCTAAAGACAGTGATACCCTTTACGGTCAAGACGGTGATGATACCCTCGACGGTGGTGACGGCAATGATTTGCTTCAGGGTCACAACGGCAATGACCTACTTGCAGGTGGTGAGGGAAATGATACCCTAGAGGGTAATGACGGTGATGACTATATTAACGGTGGTTTAGGCAATGACTTGCTCGATGGTGGAGAAGGTAACGATATCCTCGAACCCTTTGGCGGCAACGATACCATTGACGGTGGAGAAGGTGACGATATCTTAATCTTGCCCGAGGGAGAGAGTGATTATACCATTACTGAGACCTCAACTGGTAAGGAAATTACCAACAACAATGACAACAGCAAAACAATTGTCTCTGGAGTAGAGACTATTTTATACGAGGAAAAAACACAGCAAGGTAATGCCACTAACGGCCCCTTAGCAGATGCGACAGTCTTTCTTGATACCAACGGCAACTTCCAACTGGATGAGGGAGAAACTCAAACCACCACTGACAGCAATGGAGAATATAGTTTACCATTTTTTGAGCTAGAAGATTTAGATACCAACGGAGACGGGCTAATTGATGGTCAAGAAGCTGAAATTCTGGAAACAGCTCAAATTATTGTCACAGGAGGTATCGATACTTCCACCGGACTCCCAGGAACTATTCCCCTAATTTCTCAGATAGGTTCCATATCAGAATATAGCAGCACTACTCCACTCACCACCCTGAAAGCAGTATTATCCGCTCAGGGAATAGCAGAGGCAGAAGTAGAAACCCTACTCAACAAAATCACAGGATTTTCCCTAGAGTCTCTATCCCAACCATTAGACAACTTCGATCCTTACAGTGCCATTGGAGAAGGAGACGATACCGGAATAGATATTGCCTCTAGTCACATCAAAATTATGAACCTGCTACTCAACGGCACAACCTTCCTAGAAGCAGCAGGATATGAAGAGTCAGATGGTCAAATACAGGTAATTAAGGCTCTGGGAGAAGTATTAGAAACAGTAGAAAGTTTCGACTTCAGCAAAAACAACGACCTGCGGAAATTCTACAACCAATTAACCGAACAACTGAACCTAGAAATTAACAATGAAACCATCATTGAACTCAGTAAATTAGTCGCTCAAAGCAACAACCTCATTGATGAATTAGTAGAAGAAACATTATCTAGTTCTGTTAATGACGTACTACCCAGTATCAACCCAATTAAACAGCAAGTCTACAGCACCCTACCCAACCTAACAGAACAACTCGTCAAAGGAGAAATTACCGCCGAAGAGTCGCAAACCCAACTCCAGGAATTACTCAACGCCGACACCTTCCTAGTAGAATTCGCCCTCAACGAAGACCGCATAGTCAAAGTTACCGCCAGCGAAGCAGTCACAGAAGGAGAAAACAACAACGGTCAATTTATTATTACCCTGGGCGAAGCAGCTCCACCCCAAGGACTAAAAATTCTCTATACCATCTCCGGTACAGCAACTCTAGGACAAGACTATGAAAATAGCGAAGGTTTATTTGGAGAGATAGATGTTGAACCAGGAGCAACTCAAGCAATTATCGACCTAGAAATATTAGACGATAACATTTCCGAAAGCCCAGAAAGCATCACCATTAACCTCAAATATGTAGGAGAAGGTTATGCACTAGATCCCATAGAGAAAACAGCAGTCCTAGAAATTAAGGATAACGACCAAGGGGAAAGCAGCAATGCCACAACAGGAATAGAAGAAACCGGAACCCCCGAAGACGATAACATCACTGGAGCAGAAGAAAACGATATTCTCTCTGGTGGTGCAGGTAGTGACACCATCAAAGGTCGTCAAGGTAACGACGATATCGAAGGTAACTTTGGCGCTGATGTCTTAGAAGGTAACGCCGGAGACGACATTATTGCTGGTGGTTCAGAAAACGACACCATCAAAGGTGGTGCAGGTAACGACCAACTCCAAGGAGATGCAGGAGACGACCAACTAGAAGGTGACAGTGGCAACGACGTTATCCGAGGCGGTACTGGCAACGACGTCTTAGAAGGAAACGACGATAATGACTGGTTATTAGGAGAAGCAGGAGAAGATATTCTCATCGGCGGCAAAGGTGTAGACTTGCTCAACGGTGGAGAAGGTGCAGATGTCTTCTACTTCCAAGCACCAAACGAAGGAGGCGACCTCATTGTAGACTTCGACATCGCTCAAGGAGACAAAATTCAAGTCTCTGCTTCTGGGTTTAACACCGACTCCCTCGAAGACTTCAAGATAGTCGCCGGAACCCTTTACTACAAAGAACAGGAATTAGCACTGCTGCAAAACAACGGCCAAACCTATAACCACTTTGGCAACTTAGCTGACATTCTCGAAATTGTCAGCGAACCAGAGCGACAAACAGCATTAGCAGGAACAGAAATTTCTCTAGATATGGAACTCGGTGTCGCCAAAGCTGACTCAGTAGCAAATCCCCAAACTACCATCTTAGACGAAATTATCAAACGAGGCAATCTGAAAGTTGCCACTTCCGCCGATGCCAACGAATTTGACCTAGAATTTGCTCGTACCATAGCTGCTGCCCTATTTGGAGATGCCAGCAAAGTCAATACCGTATCCAATGAATTATCAACATCCTTAGAAAGGGTCGCAAATGGTCAAGCAGACCTAGCATCCGGCATTACCCAAACCTTGGGACGGGATGCCAGTCAGAAAATTGACTTCAGTCCAGTCTACTATTACGAGGAACAAGACGGAACTACAAACCCCATCGCCCTAGCATTACCAGAAAACGACTCTCAATGGGCAGATGTTGTCCGGTGGGTAAATTACGTCCCCATTCAAGCCGAAGAATTTGGCATTAGCTCAGAAAATATCGACCAAATAATCGCCTTTAATACCGACGATGACGAGAATAATGACTCCGCTCCTGAAATTCGTCGTTTCCTGGGCATAGAAGGAGAATTAGGAGGCTCTCTCGGACTTCCTGACAGCTTCGCAATTAACGTTATTAAAGAAGTAGGCAACTACAGCGAAATTTACGAACGTCATTACCCAGACCAACAACGAAACCAGAATTTACTTTGGAGCGATGGCGGTCTCCTCTATTCTCCTCCATTCTCTGGCAGCGAGATAGACATATCCTTAAACAATAACGACAACCGCAACCTACTCAAACGAATCAAAGACCGTGGATACTTAAAACTAGGACTTCCTGGCAATAACCCCGGTTTTGCAGTAGAGACAGAAAATGGAGAATTTGCCGGATTTGATGTTGACCTAGGAAAAGCGATCGCTGCTGCCCTATTTGAAGACCCAAGCAAACTCGAAATTACGGAGCAGTCATTCCCATCTGCTTTCAGCAATACTGCTAATGGTGTAGTAGATGTCTCAGCAATGGGAATCACCCATAATCTCCTGCGAGATGCCACTGTAGGTATCGACTTCAGTCCTACCTATATCTACACCGGACAGGGAGTATTAGTTCGTTCCGATAGCGGGATTAACCTTTTACCAGCTCTCAACGGTCGTCGCGTCGGCGTTCTCAAAGGAGCTACTGCCTTACAAAACCTGCAAGACACTTTCACGGAATTAGGTGGAGATATTATTCCAGTTGAATTTGCCACCAACGATGAAATGTTTGCAGCTTATGAAGCAGGGGAAGTAGATGCCGTCACCACTGACCTCACCATTCTCAGTGGGCGACTTGAGACTTTATCTAATCCCGACCAACATCGCATTCTTAACGATGTCCTCTCCAAAGAACCTTTAGGTCTAATCACAGACGAAAATCAGTCAGGATGGTCAGATGTAGTTCGTTGGGTAACTAATGCTTTAGTTCAGGCAGAAGAATATGGTATTACTTCCGAAAATATCGATGAGTTTATCGCCAAAAATATAGATGATAACCGTGAGAATGATTCAGATTCAGAAATTCGCGAGTTTCTCGGCATCGAAGGAAATATCGGTAAAGTTCTGGGACTGCAAAACGATTTCGTTGTCAATATTATCAAAGCAGTTGGTAACTACAGCGAAATCTACGAACGCAACTTTGACTCAGACGTTCTGCGTCGGGAGGAAAATGAACTAGCAAGCAATTTTGGTTTACAGTATGCTCCACCATTAGGAGAGGAAGTATCTCCAGCAGAACAAGAAGAATTAGGTAGTGGGGATGACGTTTACGAAATCCAACCAAGTACCCTAGAAGACAACCCTGACGGTTTCCAAGCTGGAGATGGTAATGACCGAGTGACTGGTTCCATACGTTCAGATTCAATCTCCGGTGGTCAAGGTGAAGACACCATCAGTGGAAATGATGGAGAAGATGTGATAGCTGGTGGTCCTGGTGATGATTATCTCTATGGTAAAGATGATGATGACATTTTAGAAGGTCGTCCTGGCAACGATCATCTCTTTGGAGGTCCTGGGGACGATGAATTAAAGGGTGGTCAAGGTCGCGATAACCTCAACGGTGGTGCAGGTAACGACATTCTGACTGGTGATGCAAGTAAAGACCGATTTGTCTTTGCCACCAACGAGGAATTTGATACTGAGGAACTGGGTAGCGATACCATTGCTGATTTTAATCCTGGTCACGATATGATTGTGTTGGATAAAGATACATTTACCATTCTTGAGAGCGAGTCGGGAACAGGTTTCAGTATAGAAACTGAGTTTGCTTCTGTTACTAATAATGCTGAAACTTCCGAGGCATTTATTGTTTATAACAGTAATAATGGTAAATTGTTATACAATGAGAATGGTAGCGAACCCGGTTTTGGCGAAGGTGGTGAGTTTGCCGTGTTGGCTGGCCAGCCTGTTATTAGTGGTGATGATTTCTTAATCCGATAGGATACTCAGGACTTATATCAAATCAGGTAGTATCGCTGTAAAAAAGCAGAGAAACCGGGTTTATCTGAAATGCTCACTATATTGACATCTATCCCCCATAAACCCGGTTTCTTATAACACTTCCGTTGCCAAGCAGATTTGATATAACACTCTAAAGCAAACCGATTTTATATAAATAAAATATCTGCCTAATTTGGCCTTGGTGCTGAGAATTCCCAACTAGAAATTTAACTTCTGAGTTATGACTTCTGACTTCTTCAAGCTGCCACATCGTTATTATTAAATAACTCAAAAATCTGCTTACAAAAGTATTTCACTTTAGCAGCAGATTCATTTGTCGGTTGAGTATTGCCCACAAAACGCCAGCCACCCACCGTTGATAACTTCCACTGTTCCCCACGATGGTCATAACCAGCAACTTCAACCCCTATGACACGACGATAAGCTTCAATTGGGTCTTGATAAAAGCGAATTTGGACCAATAGACAACGACTTTCCAAAGACCGACTTCTACCAGGCAAATGAAAACCAATATCTATAGAATCTGGGTCAACCAACTCTAAAGTATCTGGATCATTCATCCAAGGCTTTAGATCGACCTTAACATCTGGAAACTGGGACTTAAATAAATTAACAATCGTAGCAATCTTACTAGCGACTTCAAAGTTTTTGGCCTGTTCTGCAGCATTCACTATAATTTATCCTCCTGAACGAGAAAATTCCAGATTATTAATTAATTAATTTAACTACAGATAAAAAACTGTGATTGTTTGGACAATTAGTAATAACTTTAGATTTTCTACCGAATAATTAACAATTATTAATTATTAATTAAATAATTCAGGTTAAAAGCCTCCCCTTTCAAGGGGAAAAGCGGTCGTTTGCCGAGCATGACCTTAGGATGGGATGGGGAGATTTCCCGCTCTTGCAGAGCTGCTGCCTCTTACAGAGGAGCTGCCTCCTGCGGAGGAGCTGCGCTAACGCTAACGCTTTTCATGTCGGCGACAGCCGTTAACGCGCGTTGTGCGCCAGCTAAACGCCATATCCAATCGACCAAGAGAGAAGAAATAATATTTCTTTATATTCAATTCCGTAACGGTTTTAACAAGAGGTAATTATCCATTATCCATTATCCATTATCCATTAATGAACTATTTTTGATTAAATTCAACTTCTTCTGGCAACAGTACCTTCGCCCGAACAAACCGTAAACCACTCACTCCCTGTAGAGGCTCAATCAAACCACTCTCGAATTTATCCTCTACCCAACCTTCACGAACCAAATAACGAAAATATTGTTCATATTCCTCCCACTCTTCATCTGTAGAATAAACAACCGTCAACATTCCAGGTTGAGTAATGCGTTCTTTAGTATCCTTGTCCACACCCTTATCAATACGCTTTTTAACAATTTCATAACGAATATCGTGACTACCTTTAACATCAAATAATCTTTCCGTACTTTCATTGTGATAAATATCAATCGTACCATTCTGGACTAATATCAGATGCACAACTTCTAATATAGGCTCCTCAGATTCAGCCTTCAAACTTATAGCAGTTCGCGCACAATCACAAATTGCCCGTAGTTGATCGTAACGTAAACTGCTAAGATGAAATTGATTAAATTCAGAATTAATAGATTTACCCACATACATCATGTGATCTATGCCATCAGTAGCCTCAAAGTCACAATGGTGAGGGATAATTTGCTGCATCTGTTTTTGCCACTTTTCCCAAGTATTTTGGAGGTGGTAGTTAATTTTGTACAACATCTGGTCATAGCGTTCTCGTGCTTGATATACCCCATGATGGTTATTATCACAAGCTCCACGATAAGCTTCAACAGCAGCCTTAATAGTATCTCCACATTTTAGAAAATAGTCAAAGTATACTTCTAAACGGCAACGTAGATATTCTAAAGCTGTAATTTCAGTATTCACTGAAACTCTTTCTTCTAGAGATTTAATATATTCCAACATATCTTGTCGTAGTTGCTGACACAAAGAACTATATTGCTTTTGGCAAACAGCTTCCACAATGGCTAAACCTAAGCGAAATTGAGCAAGAATATCACTTTGAATTGCACGGTTACGTTCTGTAGAGGAGCCACGAATATCACAGATACCATACAGGGGATAGACATCCTCAAAAACAATTGTTTCTGGAGGTAATCCCCAACGGCGTCGTTCAGCTTCTTGCAAAAATCGCCATTCGACTGCAGGATGAATATTACGAATATTGGTAAACCTTTGTTGAATTGTTTGACGAACCGCAGTTGTCAAAGCAGGAATCAAGTCTTGAGCATTTTTGTAATCCGAGAGATTAAAGTTGCTGGGATGATTGCTGATTAATCCTACTATTCCCAAAATTTCTGGTATATCTGATTCCTCTTTTGGGGAAGCAGATTTAATCACTAAGGGAATTAGTAGTAAGGAGCGCACTCCTTGTTGAGATAAATTTTGCTCACACTCAGTTGGAGAATTTGATTCAAGTTCTGGAATATTCTGAATTTGATTTTTTTTAGCAGTTTTGAGGATCGGGGAATCCTGTATATTCTGCGTAGAATATAGCTTGGGATAGTTTGCTCTCGTTAAAAACTCACTGCCAATAAATAACTTGAATTGTTTTTCTCCTTCATTTCGCAGCAAGAGCATATCATCTGCTCGGAATAGCGATCGCAATAATTGGGCAATTGGCTCAAATTTATCTGGCTGGACTAATGATTCTGGTTCAACTAAAAGTTGGATTAGTTTTCGTTTTTTTTCTTTAACAGTGACATCTAACCCTTCGAGTAAAAGTAAGCCCTCTATTTGGTAATTTTCCAATTTTAACTTTTGGGCTAACATTTCTAAATTTCCTGGTTGTATCAACCAACCTATTTGTTCAGAATTTGACATTGAGTGGAGATTAAAATCTACAAACTCATCTATTTTTTGGTCAACTCTCGTAACTTTTAGCTGCTCACAACAAAACCATAATTCTATATACTTTGGTTCAGGGTTTTTTGGGGAATTAACTGTTGATATGACTGAGTAATTTTGAAATTGTAGATTTGCTGTGTCTATCTGATAAATTTGTTTGAGTACCCAGTGCAAAATTTGTAGGCGGTAAAGTTTTTCTAGTTCCGTGTTATCCCAATCACTGAATAACTCGTTGAGCTTAATGTTGTAGTGTGCTTCTATTTCATCGATCCGATCTATACCCATGAGTTGGCAAAAGGGATGACTAGCATACTTGAAGCTCAAGCTACCTGCCTCTATAATTGCTGTTAATATTCTGCTGTGTAGTGGTAAATTTTCCAGTCGCTCTGTTATTTGCCTCCAAATTTTTAGTTGCTCAATTTGATTATGATGCTTTGGTAGTTGTAATGCTAAAGCTTGCAATAGTTGTTCTATCTGTAGATCCTCAATATTTTGATTATTTTGAGTTAGAGAAGTTTCCTCTGGTAAAGCTTTTGTTTCATATTTAAGATGTTTATCCGTGCTTTTTTGTTTGGAAGTATGCATACTTTTTGCACCTGATATTTGTTTGAATATGTATTTTTTTATTTTAGTAGACCAACACATCTAAAATGTTGCAATAGTAGGGTAAGTTATCCTTGAAATAATAATATCAACATTAAGTAGGAACGGGTTAAATATTCAATTAATGAAACTACAACATTTATTTAATGAGATAAACCAGTGCCATCACGTCATCGCCCCATCGCCCCATTGTCCCATCATCCCATCGCCCTATTGCCCCATTGTTCTATCACCCCATCGCCCTATTACCCCATCGTTTCATATCCCCCTATAATAACCTAGTCCTTCAATTGAATTAATTAGCTGTGTCAGTCCAATTATTGAGCTATACTACCTTCAGAGAATTGTAGAGTTTTTGATAACTGGCCATAAATTTAAGATAAATATTCTTTGGACAAGTAAAAGTATGTCCGGTTGAATAGTTGTAAATAATGATTTCTCGGACAAAAGTCAATATCAATAAACTAGGTGTCAAGAGAGAATAGGAAAAAGCAAAATATAACCAGGACGGATAAACACCTAAAATTGCAGCAAGATTAAGACATTAGGAGTGAATAAAGATATAGACTTTTTCGCATAGTAGGCAACAGCATTGCGATACAGTGTGGGCAGCGTTAAACTTAGGTCAATCTGCACCAAGAGAGGCAACAACTCCAGAAGGCAAATGGCAAAAAAATTTTAGGAAAAAGGTACGAACAATGAAAAGAGAAGTAATTTTTACTTCTCTTGCTGATGTTAACTTCCCTGGAGGGAAGTCCCGCGCTCTCCCGGAGGGGAGCGTCGTATGGGAAAGCCAGGGCAAAGATTCGGATACCTTCATAAGCTGTTCATATGCCTTTGACAAGCTAGGTACATTTTGTTATTATCAATGTCAACACAGGGGGAGGACATCACCTCTTTTTATACCGAATTAAACAAATTTGATATAGTTAGCTATAAAAAAATTTTTAATAAAATAAATTTGAAGTCAAAGAAAATATACAAAAAATAATGCCACTATTTTAAATTAGTGACATCTAACAACTGATTATAGAATTTTTCCTAACAATTACCACAGCCCTCTTACAGGTGGTGGTGGAACTGGCCGTGTAATAGGAGGTGGTGGTTGAAGCGGTGGGAACTCTAAAGATGGAGGACCCTGGAAGTTATATTGTGGTAATCGAACTTCTACACGTTCGTAATTATAATCTGGGATAACTTTAAAGAAATCAATACAACCACAAGGCTTTTCCGGATCATCATCCTCTTTACCCACAATTGCATAGACCCGCATTCCAGGTACTAGACCTGCTATTTCCATAGTATGTTTAGGGGAAAAATATAGAGTTCGTAGTTGACCACGTTCCTCTTCAGGAATTGTTACATAAGTTGGTTCACCGTCATTATCTGCAATTCCAGGAATGCCTAATTCTTCTTCTTCATCTATGAGAATTGTGACTACATTACCGATGATACCCTTAACATAGCCCACAACCTCTATTTGATTGGCCCCTCCAACACGAGTTCTTTGCCTTTGGGCAATTTTTTCATTTTCAGGAGCAGCGATCGCAGGATACATTGCTCCGAGTGTAATTAACATTGACAAGCAACCACTTGTCAAAATAGTATGTCTTAGAAGACGCATGACTACCTCACAACACCAAATTTTGTCCTGGCCATAAACTGTTTTTCTCAATCTATTTCGCCCTAAGGGTAGAGTGTAAAAAGCAGGTCTAGCTGGACAGTTATTAGTTTATTAGCTCTTTTATCAAACCTCACCTCAAAGGGCAGGTTTTTAATCAAAGCCTCAGCCAAGAATTTACCACCAAGACCTGTTTTTGGCAAGTTAATCTATAGTAAGGTCAGGAGTCAAGAGTCAGGAGTCAGGAGTCAGAGGAGAAGTGTTAAGAGTTAGGGAGAAGTCTAGTACTTAGGTGACACATCTAAAATCTTGTAATAGTAGGGGCGGGTTTCCTCCTTAAATTAATGAGTTTTTACATTTGATTATATAAACCCGCCCCAATGATGTAACGGACTATTTTAGCTGTGTCGGTTTAGCAGGGTGCCTTTTTGGCTAAGAGCCGACATGAAGCGCTGCGGGACATGAAAAGACAGATCAAATTTAGACTGTGAAAAGCATTTAACAATCGGTCGTAACGCACCATTTTAGATATGTCAATCAACTAGGAGCGCTAAAACACAACTACAAACAAAGACTTTTTTATAACTAATTATCTGAAGATAATATCATTATTGATTAGTCGTTTCTCCTGCCTGAACTTTTTTGTTTCCTGAAATATATTCTTTTTCAATGTTAATAGCTTCTATCCCCTCTTCAACCATCAACTTAAACATTGAGCCTAATTGGACCCAAATCAATAAAGCTGTTGGAAAGACTACTATTGCACCCATAACAATAGATAACCATTCAACAATATTAAATGTAGAAAGACTAGATGCTACACATAAAAATACAAAGAAAGTTGTTCCTAAATAAGCAGCTATTATATTAGGTGTTTGATAATCTATTTTTGTTTGAGAGTTTTTGCTTCTAGACCAGATAGTTAATTTATACTCCAACATATCTTTAAAAATTACTCCCAAGAGAATAGAGAAAAGTAATGTCAATTCAATAACTGTATTAACAGGAAAATTAAAAAAAGTGTTAGTATACATTTTTTTCGATCCACAAATATTAACAATTGTGAATCATATCATAAAGTTTGAGGAGTCAGGAGTCAGGAGAATAATAGAGATGAAACATTTTTTATACCAACAAATGGGTAGGGGCGTTTAATGTCGCGCAGCGAAATGGCCATTTGCTCCTCTAATAATATATATTTATTAATCGCAGAAATCCTAATGTTCAAGTTTTATCCTATCCTCAGAATATACCTGATGCAGAAGTTGAAACGATGTTTAAATCTAAATTGAATCTAGATTCATAATGGCATGGTTTATAATCGGGAATGCGATCGCTTATCGGTTTTCGATATGGACAAATGACTCAGGGGCGGGCGAGTGATAAATTAATAAGTCAAACGATTCGCACTGATAACTGATAACTGATAACTGATAACTGAAAAAAACCGCCCCTACAATTTTTTTGACTCCTTACTCTACCTGACTAATTTTTCCTTCTTTCATTCTGACTCCTGACTCCTGTCTCCTGAGTCCTTCTTCAAAATTTTCCCATCCATCAACAGCATCTAAATTAGAACCAACTCCTTTTTGCATCAAAACTACACCATCTGCAAAGTCAGTAATTCCATATTCACCAGAATTATAAAGCTCTTCAATTCTAGGTACAATTTTTTCTAGTCGTTGGCGATCGCTCTTAAATGCTACCCGATATCTATTCAACCGCCACAAGTCAACAATTATATATTCTACTTTTTCAACCTCTCTTGCATCATTTCTAAATTGCATTCTGGGAAACCGCAATATTGCTCTACGACTTGATAAGTGCGGAATAATATAAGTTGTTGCTGCCACACTAGCATTATCAGGAATTTTATCTAACAATGGTCGCATTTGACTAACGTGCTGCCATTGTTGGTGTGCGGGTACATAAACCCAAGGTTGTACTGAGTCTGGTACTAAAAAATAAAAAGTGCGATTAGGATTAGAAGTGAATGTCAAAAATAGTGACAAGCAAATACAAGCTACCCAGAAACGCCGAAACTTTGGTGATGGCAGTGGTGAGTCTTCAACTTCTGATTCTCTGTTTCCCCACCATAAAATTGCACCATAAAATAATCCAGGCACGACTGTCATCGCATAACGAATAGTAATTGACAGTACAGACAAACCCTGAGCAGAAAATAATTTCAGTAAAGGAAATCCTGCTATCATCCAAGAAGCGGGAGCAACAGCAGGCACAAATGCTAGAGGCAACCATTGACCTAGTAAATATTTGAGAGTGCCAAAGAATGGAGTAAAAATTTCCCCTATTAACCGCCAAGGGTTACTAACCATACCCCAAATAATTTCCAGAGTCGAAGCTTCGTCTCCTTCCGCATATTGACCAAATCTTTCCATCATAAATCTCTGGGAAATGTCTTCGGAAAATATGGGCATAATTAGATTTGTCAGAGCCACCATATAGGCAAAACTGAGAGTACAGACAGCTAAACCTATTTTGGGATAGCGTTTACTTAATATTAGGTAGAACCCAACTCCAAATAATACTACTCCTGCATCTTCTCGAACAGCTAAAATTAATACTGCTAAAATCCAAAATAGAGACCACCAGCGTTTTTCCATTGCTAGTAGTAAGCTAAATACAAACAGAGGTATTTGACAAATATCATGGAAATTTGCTAAGGTAGGACCGATAACTGCATTAGCTCCATAAAAACTAATACTAATCATGGCTGATAACCGTGGTTGGAGATATTGTCTAGCTAAGATGTATAAAACTAAACCCGCAGCAGTGACTAATGTGACTTGTAAAACTGTTAGAGTAACAGGAGATGGAAATAGGGCATATATTGGCAACCACAGTAAAAGGGCAGGAGTAAAATGTTGGCCTAAGCGGTGATAGTATACTTCTGAGACTTGGCCTTGGTGGACTACATTTGTGGAGAGAGCAGAAGAGAGAGAACTTTGAAAAAAACGACCGTGTATACTATTCCAAAACACTTGGTTGAATATACCTTGGTCATAAGAGGCGTAAAAACTATAATAGCGGTGCAGGTTAAATAATAGACAAACTACAAAAAAGGCGATCGCCACTACAAACAACATTTTAAGAAACTGATTTTTTTGCCTGCTCACCAACATCACCCACCTAAACTTAAAGCTTGCAGTATACCATTTACCAGAAATTTATATCTGACTTGAGTCATCATAACCACTTGCAAGGGTTATTGTTTCTGTTACTATAAAATATAAATTATGTCAAGTCAGTATTGGATAATCTCAATACAGTTAATTAAGTAAATTTACAGTATTAGTGTCAGAATATAAAATAGAGATTAAATTATCTCAGAAACAAACTTTCTGTTGATGGCCAATAAATTTCCAACTAATTTGTGAATGGTAAGTGGTAAACCCCGCCCTGCTTGCCGAGTCAGGCCCAATATCTAGGTAGGCGGGAATATTCATGGAAAGTTATAGATGGTTAATTATTCTCTTCCTCTGCGACAACAAGATACTAATAGTCCATCTCACTTACCTAGAGATTTTGTAAAGGTGTCTTCAGAAAAATCTAATAACGACGGATTCTTGCAACTTTTATTGTTTATTAATAAACGTCCTGGCTCTCAAGAACAAATTCAAGCCATTCGTAAGTCCCTAAGCAAATTAAAAACAGATTACTCATTTGAATTTAATGTCATTGATGTAGGAGAACAACCCTACATGGCAGAACATTTCAAGTTGATTGCTACTCCTGCTCTACTAAAAATTCATCCTGAACCAAGACAAACCCTTGCTGGCACAAATTTAGTAGCAAAATTAGAATATTGGTGGCCTCGTTGGCAACGTTCTTTAAAAGAATCTAGGTATGATAAAAATTCCCAATGTGAATCAGAACAAGCTATTAGTGAAAAATTATCAGCTAGTTCAATTAATTGTGCTGCCGAATTAATGCAAATGTCAGACGAAATTTTTCGCCTCAAGCGGGAAAAAGAACAATTGCAAGCTCAACTAAAATTTAAAGACCGCATCATTGCCATGTTAGCTCACGACTTACGGAATCCTCTAACAGCAGTTTCATTAGCTCTAGAAACTTTAGAGTCAACTCAAAAAATGGCTAAGAGTGAGTCTATGAGAAGCTCTACAAGTCTTGTAGATCGCTTGATTAAGCAGGCGCGTTACCAGGTGCGCGTGATTGACAGAATGATTACGGATATTCTAGAGAGACCAAGAGGGAAAAGTACCAAGTTGCAAATTCAACCTGAGAAATTAGATGTGGGAGCATTATGTTCAGAGGTAAAAATGCAGTTTCGAGACCGACTGAAGTCAAAAAAATTGCAGTTAAAAACAGATATCCCTAATGATTTACCATTGGTTTATGCTGACCGAGAAAGGATACGTCAGGTAATAGTTAATTTGCTTGATAATGCAATTAAGTATACTCCTAAAGAGGGTGAGATTCAGATTATAGTTCTCGATCGCACAACTCAAAAGGTGCAGGTGACGGTTTGTGATAGTGGGCCTGGTATACCAAAAGAAAATCGCGATCGGATTTTTGAAGATTCTTTCCGACTACAACGAGATGAGTCAAAGGAAGGTTATGGTATTGGTCTGGCTTTGTGTCGTCGGATTATTTTATCTCACTATGGTAAAATTTGGGTAGATTCTAGTCCTAATAATGGTAGTTGTTTTCATTTTACTCTGCCTGTTTATAGGTAAAAGAGAGAGTAGGGAGTAGGAAATTGAGAATTGAGAATTGAGAATTGAGAATTGTTGAAAAAATATTTCTCCAGTTAGAAGTTATCCCTGAGTTGGTTTGAGAATTTATAAATGTCCTAACCTTTGCTTCGACTGCTATATCTATAGACTTTGGAATTGCTTCTCGACCTTCGTAATGACTATTGTTTAACTAGATTTCATATTAAATAAAAGTCAAATCAATCATCAAATTTCAAACTTATTTCAACGTAACCTTTTTTCCCCATCACTCAATACAACTCTTGCCAAACTATTAGAAATATTTCCAGAAAAAACAGATATTTCCAAAAATATTGAAACTCAAATATTCCAACTTCTCGACTACCTACGCCAATATCGCTGTTTGATTATTCTTGATGACTTACAAATTCTGTTTTGTAGTGGAAAAATTGCAAGTCAATATCAAACTGAATCTGAAAATTACCAGATATTTTTTCAGCTTATTGCCGAAATAAATCATCAAAGCTGCTTAATATTAAACAGTAGAGAAAAACCCATAGAAATAGCTCAACTAGAAACCAAAAATAACTATCTGCGAACCCTAATTTTAGGTAACTTAGGATTAGCAGCAAAAGAAATTCTGCAAAAGCAGAAATTATCAGACGAAGAAACCTGGGAAAATTTAATTAATATCTATCAAGGCAACCCTCGCTGGATAGAATTTACAGCTACGATGATTCAAGAATTATTTCACAGTAGTGTTGCCGAATTTTTGCAATGGGAAAAAGTAATTTTAAGCGAATCTCTAGTAGCAGAATTAGATAAAAACTTTCAACGAATAACTCAGGATGAGCAAATAGTAATAATTCAACTTGCTCAAGAAAGTCAACCAGTTACTTTACATCAAATTGATAAAATTTTGGATTTATCAACATCAGACTTATTGAATGCCATACAGTCACTAAAAAGACGATTATTATTAGATATCAAACAAGAAGATAAGACTACTTATTTTAGTTTAAATCCAGTGTTGAAACAGTATGTTCAAAATCAATATACTTAAGTTGATATTTTATTATTCAGTCTAGAGGCAATATTATAGCATTTCCCAAGCTAGTGAGGTACAACTAGGTAGGCGATCGCTAATTAACT
>NZ_JBNHER010000249.1:0-23463 GCF_050015975.1 Dapis purpurea BLCC-M126
TCCCCTATCCAAGGGGAGGCTTTAAACCAGAATTATTTAATTATTAATTATTAATTATTAATAATTGGGTAAAAAATCATTAACAAATGGAATATTCTGTTTGTTAATGATTTTTTCATAGTTTTTACTTCTATTTCTTAGTTTACCTTATTAAGCGACAAATCTATTATTTAAATACGCTTAGGGTGAAACAAGTAAACCAAAACTTCTACAAGTCTTCAGTAACTTCAACTGGTTGTTGTTGAGACTGTTTCAATAATTTACCTGAAGTAGTATTGGAAACATATTCTTTTATTGAACTGCTAAACTTCAACTTCTGAGCTAATACATCCCGTTGATTAATCAGATAAATACTAACTAAAGTTAAACCTACTCCTACTGACTGCAGGGAACTTAAAACTTCTCCTAAAAAGAAATTGCCAAACAATAAAGCAAAAATTGGTGTTAGAAAAGTTAAAGCACTTAAACTCGTAAGATTCCCAGAAGAAGCGAAATAAAAGAATAAACCATAGGCGATCGCGCTGCCGAAAATAGCTGCATAACCCATAGCTATCCAACCATATTGATCGATATTAACCCACTTTTGAGACTCAAAGCCTGCGGAAATAGTAAGTAATGGAACACCACCTAAAATCAAATGCCAACCAGTTGCCATAACTGGGTCATTATATTTGCAAACCCAACGCACCAAAACTGTTCCTACTGCCATAGACAGAGATGCTAATAACATTAACCATTCTCCACTTTGAAACAGTGCATCTATTCCTATAGATGCTTCTATTGTTTCTGGATGCAGTAAATTCCCGATCCATTCATCAGGTAAACCAATTAAACTAATACCAATAACACCAATACCTAAGCCTAACCAACCCCAAAATCTAATTCTCTCTTGAAATAGCCATAATGATAAAATAGCGACTGCCAAAGGTTGGGAGTCAATCATCACCGAACCCACACCTGCATCTGTTCTGACTAACCCTTCAGCCAAAAACCCCTGAAACAAAGCACCATCTACTAAGGCAAACAATAAAATCCACAACCAAGCTAATTTACCTTGTGGTTGAGGTCTTCCCTGAATCATCCCTACTAATAACAATAATATACCTGCTGGCAATATACGCATTGCTGCCATAAAGAATGGTGTTGTTTGAGGAATAACACCTTTCATTGCTACCATTGCAGTTCCCCAGAAGAAAAAGGGAGCAATTAGTAAAAGTGGCGCAAAGGGGAGTTTTGAGTTAGTCAGTTTTAGCTCCATAAATTTATAGATTTGTATTTACTCAAATAGTTAAAATACTTTTACAAATTGTAACAATTTTTCACAAAAATGTGTATGATTATTAATTTGCTAAATCATAAAGTAAAATATAGTAAAATGTCAAAGTATTCATTGATATTCTCTTGGTTGACATTTTTAATTGAATATGTTATTAGACCCTAAAAAGTCTATTGCTATATTAGTTTTGACTTAAAAAAAACAGCATGATTTGGCCATTTAAGCCCCGATATCGTAAACAAATTGCCCGAATAGAAATTAATGGTGTAATTGCCAGCGACACCCGAAAACGAGTATTAGAAGCACTCAAAACAGTAGAAGAAAGAAAATTTCCAGCTCTATTGCTAAGGATAGACAGTCCTGGAGGTACTGTAGGTGATTCTCAAGAAATCTATAGTGCCTTGAAAAGGTTGCAAGATAAAGTCAAAATTGTTGCTAGCTTTGGCAATATTTCTGCCTCCGGTGGCGTTTATATTGGCATGGGTGCCCAAAATATTATGTCCAACCCTGGTACGATTACTGGTAGTATCGGTGTAATTTTGCGAGGCAATAATATAGAACGTCTTTTGGAAAGAGTAGGAGTTTCCTTTAAAGTCGTAAAATCTGGGCCTTATAAGGATATATTAGCCTTTGACCGAGAAATGACCGATCCAGAAAAACAAATTCTCCAAGATTTAATAGATATTAGTTATCAGCAGTTTGTCCAAACTGTAGCTGAAGCACGAAATATAGCTGTAGAAACTGTGAAAAATTTTGCAGATGGGCGAATATTTACAGGACAACAAGCATTAGAGCTAGGTGTGGTAGACCGTTTAGGAACTGAAGAAGATGCCCGGAAATGGGCTTGTGAACTGGTAAATTTAGACCCAGAGAAGACCGAGAGTTGTACTTTAGAAAAACCAAAATCTCTATTAAATCGAGTTTTGGGCAATAATCAGGTATCATCAAAATTATCGGCTGCTCAAAGCTGGGTAGAATTTGAAGTCTCTACCAGTGGCTTACCTTTGTGGCTGTATCGACCTTAAATTTAAGTACAAAACTGTTGATTGGGAGGATTTTGGCGTGGCGTGGCGAGTTCAAGCAATTCGTGGAGCAACTACAGTCTCAGAAAATTCAATAGAGGCAATTCGAGAGGCAGTGACAGAACTGCTAGATGAACTAGAAACCCATAATCAAATCGATCCAGAGCAAATTATTAGTACAACTTTCTCTGTGACTCGCGACTTAGATGCTATTTTTCCAGCAGCGATCGCCCGCCAACGTCCCCATTGGAATCATGTACCTTTATTAGATGTGCAGCAAATGCATGTTGAGGGTAGTTTAGAACGTTGTATCAGATTTTTGATTCATGTGAATATGCCGGAAACTCACAGCCAAAAAATTGTCCATACCTATTTGCGAGAAGCGAAAAATCTGAGACCTGACTTGATAGCTAGATAGCAAAAAATAGCTCTCTGTAAGTGATAGAAGAGAGCGATCGCTACATTTAATTAACTATAGTGATAATTTTTTTGTTTGTAGTAGGGCTTGAGCAATATCTATCTTAGGACTAAAGCCCTACTACGAAGCTCTAACTATAACTATTCAACCGAATATGATATTACTTAGGTGAAAACACCAAAATCAGAGTAACAGATAACACCGCTAAAGAGAAGATTGACAAAAAGACGAGAGATTTGCGATAAACTTTAACACTGTCATCAAACACTCCTTGACCAAACTTCCGCAGTTGCCCTGATCGATATAACTCTTTCAGGTAATTACTGTCGTAACGAGCCATTCGAGCAAAGGGTAACTCTCCTTGGGTACGCTGGGGCAAAATCCGGTTACGCTGGTAGGGAACACAATTATACCCAAAGTTTTTTTCATATTCTTCACTGTTTAACAGGGCATCGACAAAACCCTGGAGTCCTTTTGTCGCTAATACAATAGACCAAGCGAGTTTCTCTTGATTGTTATAGACTGGGCGTCCTAAAACCCTTTGAAGACAAAGTTCGACACAACGATAGTTACTGTTAGTATCATAAATCAGTCGCCGGAATGAGTCTGAAAGCAGTAAACCACGAATGAAATCCTTAATCGAAATCTGACTATTGCGAAGTTGAGACTCTAGATTGACTTGTCGATGAGCTGTAATGATTTGCTGCTCGTTGAAAATTTGCCGATACCCTGCCCAAATAATCTCATCCATCTCAGTACCAGTGGGCAGATTATCCAAAGTATACTGTCTGGGATATTCATCTCCTAGCACATTAAATTCTTGAACCCGATGATTTTGACTAGAGAGTGGATAGTAAAGTAAAGGAATTGTCATTGATAAAATCCTATGATTTTGAAAAAATTTTGATAATTAAAGAATCTGTTATGTAGTGTCGAGGGCTAAACAAAATGCTGAATCCCTTCTGTAAAGACACTTTTAAAATATTTTATATAATAAAGCGGGAAAAAAAATTAATATTTGTAAACTAATTCCAAGTTCTGAAATATTTAAAGTGAAATTTTACAATTGTCTTATTTACAGCAAGTCTGGGATTTTAGCCCAGACTTTTCAGTTATCAGTCAGATAGCTGTTAACTATTTCAAACAATTCCTGCTCGCCCGATTTCCAATAGGATAAAGGAAGCAAAAATTACACCGCCTATTCCGCCAATCAGGAAACCAGAAGTAAACAGACTCCAATCCCGATAAGTTTGCAGGTTTTCTGGCAAAACACCCACTGGCCTACCTGAACCTTTAAACACTGCTATCCCATAAACGAACAGACAGAGACTTAAAATTACTACTAACCCAGATGCACTGCCTGCTCCAGCTAAAAGAGCTTGGTCGGTGTCGCGCAATGGTCCGAGTTTGAGGAATGGCCCTAATAACAGGTATCCATGAGCCATACCAATTTCTAGCCCCCGTGCAATGGGAGATAAACCTTTCCGATAAATTGGCAAGTTTCTTACCCAAGTTAGAGTTAGCTGACTGGAGTTAATTGGGGTTGCCAAGTTACCCAACTGGGGGTTATTTTGGAAAGGCTGCACAACACCGGTGACTAGAGATTCGTTATTGAATTGAGTGTCTCCATAAAGAGCGCCGGGATTAAATTTCAGATTACTGAAAACAAATCCACTGGCGATCGCTCTGGCTCTGAGCCCATGCCAAAAGTGACCCGCTAGCAGCAGACAGGCAAAGATAATTTGGAACAACATCAACCAGGTGCGAGGAGTGATTGTTCCATCAACGTTAGTCACGCCCACAGGACCATAAAATACTGAGGGATAAACTGTATCGTTTACCCAGACAAAGTATGCTGCGAAAAAGCCCATGTAAGCCAGAGCTGCCTGACTGTACGCAAGATAAGCCTCTCCCGACCAAACAAACAATCCCTTAACCCACTTAGTAGGAGCAGTATTAATGTGCCAGAGACCGCCCAAAACACAGATCGCTCCAATCCATATATGACCGCCCACCACATCTTCTAGAGAGTTAACAGCAGCCATACCCTTCAATGTCCAGCCATCAGGAGTGATGCCTACCAGATAGCCAAAGATAGTCTGTGGATTGAGAGTAGGTTCAGTAATCACTCGCACATTAGCGATCGCCGGATCGTACAAACCACCAGCATACACAGCTTTGACTACTAACATCAATGCTCCAATCCCAAGTAGCACTAAATGAATACCAAGGATAGTAGTCATTTTGTTACCATCATTCCACTGATAGCCAAATCCTTTTTCATCGAGTTTTTCAGGCCCGAGTACCGCATGGTAAATTCCACCAGCTCCTAAAATTGCTGAACTAACAAGATGGATAACACCAACAGCAAAATAGGGATATGTATCGATAATTTCCCCATTTGGTCCAACTCCTAAACCCAGAGCAGCCATGTGGGGTAGCAAAATCAGCCCCTGGTCGTACATAGGTAAGCTAGGGTCGAATCTAGATAACTCAAACAGAGTCATAGCACCCGCCCAGAGTACAATCAAGCCGGCATGAGCAATGTGCGCTCCTAATAACTTTCCGGATAAGTCAACAAAGCGAAAATTACCTGCCCACCAGGAATAGGGTTCTTGGGAATCACCAACATAGTTCGTAACATCAACATTATTATCTGTCGAAAAACCTAAAAACCTTAATGGATTTGATTTAGTTACAGTCATTTCAGTTATCAGTTATCAGTTATCAGTTCCTCTGGCTGTTTGCGCAGCATTCCGTAGGAAACCCAGAGTTTTACAGCACTTCTGAGGATGTTAATATCTCTTCCCCATTTACTGAAGTAATTAGAACTTACGCAGGCGAACCCAGAAATCCGGTTTCTTGTAGATGTTTATTGTCAAAAACAATGATTTACCCTATAAACCGGGTTTCTTTGCGTATTTTCAGGATCAAAAAAGTGCAAGGAGATTTCCTTATATTCAATTCCCTCACAGTTTTAACTAGAGGTAATTATCCATTATCAATTATCCATTATCCATTGATGATGTTACCTCTTGTAGAAGTGATTACTCTGCCTTCGGTGAAGCTATAGCCTGCTGCCCGTAAGGCATGGAATATATGTCCTTGTAGGAAGAAAAAGCCCAACCAGAAGTGACCATTAGCTAACCATACTCTTGCAGTTAAGACTCCATCAGAACTAACAAACACGGGAAAGCGATCAAACTCCAGAGTCAAAGTTGGTCCGAAAAATTCTGTAGGAAATACCAGAGAGTTAACAGACACAAATAGTGTTGCTACAAATGCCATTAAGCTTACTGCGCCGATGCTGTAAGATAAATAGGCTTCTCCTGACCAGACAAATAAGCCTTTAGCCCAACCTAAAGGTACGGTTTTGATATGCCAGAGACCACCCAAAATGCAGATAGCACCAATCCATATATGACCGCCGACTACATCTTCTAAAGAGTTGACACCAGCTAGCCAGAAACGCCCTTCCGTACCAAATAGGTAACCAAAAATGGTTGTGGGATTCACAGTAGGATTGTAAATTACCCGTAAATTATGAATTGCTGGATCGTATAATCCACCAAATGCCATTGCTTTTGCTACAAGTAAGAAAGCGCCAATTCCCAACAATACTAGATGGATACCCAGGATAGTTGTCATTTTGCCTGGATTATTCCAATCGTAGCCAAAGAAGGAAAATTTGTTTTCTAACTTGGCTGGACCTCTGAGAGCATGGAAAATACCACCTGCTCCTAAAAATGCCGAACTAATCAAATGCAGTGCCCCAATCACAAAGTAAGGATAGGTATCAACTACACCTCCTTCACCAACTCCAAATCCTAAACGAGCTAGATTTGGTAGCACAATTAATCCTTGTTCGTACATTGGTAAAGAGGGGTCAAAATTTGCTACTTCAAACAAAGTAATAGAACCAGCCCAAAGTACAATCAAGCCAGCATGGGCTACATGAGCGCCCAATAGCTTTCCTGATAGGTTTACAAGCCGAGCATTACCTGCTCGCCAAGGGATTTGCAGATTATCATCAGTCGCGACAGTCATCGCAATTGTTCTCCTTAATTAAATATGATCGAGTTATTAGGTTTAACTACAAAGATTAGGACTTATGGAGTAGCTGAACTAGGTCATCCTAACTAGGAAACTTTTTGTTTATGTTCATGTAGCTTTAATAGCTTCTAATAGGTGTAACATTCTTAGCCATAAAGTTGAAGAAGGTTCCATAAGACACGCCTCGGGTAGCAGCACGCGCTCGGTTGGCGTGCCATAAGTGTCCTAGTAAAGCCAGAAAACCTAACCCAGCATGAACGCTGGCGAGACTAACCCGCACAGAGTTATCCGCAATCGGGCCATAAAATAGGCTGGGATAAACAATGTCGTTGGTGGAAACGAAGACAGCCACACTAAAGCCGGCGATCGCCAGTGCCCCTAAACTGTAAGACAAGTAAGCCTCTCCAGACCAGATTAGTATCTTTTTTGCCCAACTCGTAGGTTTGGAAACAATGTGAAAAAGACCGCCAACGATACAAAGTAGGCTTACCCAGACATGACCACCGATAACATCTTCCAGATTATCAACGCTAGCCATGCCAGCGATAGTCCAACCATTAGGACTAAAGCCAAACAAATAGCCAAAAATTGTTACAGGATCTAGGTTTGGCTGTACCAGTCGCACCTTTTCCATTAGTGGGTCATAAATACCACCTAAAGTTGTTGCTTTAATAACCAGTAATGCAGCTCCAAGTCCCAATAGCACTAGATGAATACCCAGAATTGTTGTCATCTTATTGCCATCTTCCCAGTTGTAACCAAACCCTTTGATATCTAGCTCTTTCGGCCCTAAAACAGCATGATAGAGACCTCCTGCCCCCAAGAAAGCAGAGCTGATGAGATGCAGCATACCGATAACGTAGTAAGGATAGGTATCGATTACCTGCCCACCTGCTTCAATACCAATACCTAATGTCGCCAGATGAGGCAGTAAAATGAGCTTTTGCTCATACATTGGTAAACTGGGGTCAAAGCGGGATAGTTCAAAAAGGGTCATTGCACCTGCCCATAGCACAATCAAGCCGGCATGGGCTACATGGGCACCTAGTAGTTGTCCAGAGAGGTCTTTGAACCGAATATTACCTCCTACCAGGGGTGCCCCTTCTTTTGGGGTAGCCTCAAAAGACCAGCCTAGCGATCGCCATACAGGTGTCCAGAAAATTCCTCTGTTATTACTTGTATATTCAAGTGTTTTAACAGTGCTGCTGTCTTCATTGTCTAATGTTTGCATAGAAATTCTATCCTCAATCTGACCAATATCAGCTTAAGAAGGCTCAATAGTAGTCCTAACTAATTAGTAAAAACTCTTAATAAGATAATCAAGCATTAAACTCAGATCCCTTTTACCTTAATCTGTGTTTTGGTTTGGGAATATTTGATTGATATACAACCAAAATAGAACTACTATTTGAGTTTTATTTTCAATAATTTTATTTCAACATAAATCATAATTTTTATCAATAAGCTGAATGTGAATTTTTATTAAGGACTATGAGTAAGGTATATTTTTATAAGTAAGATTGATTACTGATATAAAAATCAGTAATCAAAAGTAGTGGTTAGGCAATTGATAGTCAGCTTTTCCGTTGGTATAATCTACACAAAACACTACATAAATTACTCCAGAGCTACAAATTTAGCGCTTTTATACTCACTATTAAAACCAAACTAAAGATCGTGCATACATTTGAAGATAGTTAAACTACCACCAATAGGATCTATGAGACTCTAAAAGTATCAATGTATTGCTTTGTAACCACTACCGAAATTTAGGCAATTTATTCAGATATTTATATTTCAACTACCTATACTTTTGATTTTCAAGCGTTCAGGTTTAATCTTCGTTGGTGACTTCCATAAGCGATCACTGTGCATCAAAGTATGTAAATTCCAATCATTAGAAGTTTTTGGATAATCACTACGATAATGTCCCCCTCTACTTTCAGCGCGGGACATAGCACTTTTGAGAATTAAATAACCCAGATCCAAAAGATTAAGTGTTTCTGCTGTTATTCGCAATTGCTCTTCAGCATCAGTTGAATTTAATTCAATCATCTGGTTAGGCAAGAGATTATCTAAAAATTCAACTATCTCAAAACTTGCCAAACTATCTCGCCAGCGATTAACTTGATATAGTGCCTGATTTAATAACTCTCCTTGACGAGAAATTCCTGCACTTTCCCACATTAAACTTGGTAACATTTGCCGGATCGCCTCTATTTGTTCCATTTCCTTATTCCAGTCAGAGTTGACTTGAGAAATATCAGAATCAGGTGCAACCAAATTTGGCTCAATTTCAATCCGAGATAATTGAGAAGCAAATACTAAACATTCTAACAAAGAATTACTAGCTAAACGGTTTGCTCCGTGAACCCCTGTACTTGATGTTTCTCCAATGGCATAAAGTCCACGAATCGAAGTTTGACTCGTGAGATCACAAGCAACTCCTCCCATCCAATAATGAGCAGCAGGAGAAACTGGTATTGGTTCTTGAAAAACATCTATACCCCATTTTTGACAAACATTGATAATATTGGGAAAACGATAGCGAATATGGTCTGGGTCAATTGGTCGCAAATCTAAATATACATGAGCATGAGTGGGGTCGCTAGAGGTTTTGTGCAAGTGATGAAAAATAGCTCTACTGACAACATCCCTGGGAGCTAATTCTCCAGCAGGATGATAGTCAAAGGCAAAACGATATCCTGTTTCATCAATGAGATGTGCTCCCTCTCCTCGTACTGCTTCGCTAATCAAAAAGTGAGGCGCTCCTGGTTTAGTTAAGGCAGTAGGATGAAATTGGAAAAATTCTAAGTCTCGCAAAACTGCCCCTGCACGCCAAGCTATTGCAACTCCATCCCCGGTACTAACTTCTGGATTAGTAGTTTGGGCAAATATTTGACCACCTCCACCTGTTGCCAGAACTACTACAGAGGATTTTAACCACTGGATTTGACTTTCGTGGAGAATACTAATACCTTGAACCCGATCTTTTTGTGGAGCTAACCACAAATTTAATGCTACTGCCTGGGAAATAACCTGAATGTTTGGACGTTCTAGAACTTTAGCAACAAGTGTATCGATAATAGCTCGACCTGTAGTATCTGCGGAATGAAGCACGCGGGGACGAGAGTGAGCAGCTTCTAAGGTCATTGCCAGTTTTTCTCCTTTGCGATCGAAGGCAACTCCCATTTCGACTAGATGGGTGATCGCTTTGGCAGCATTCTCCACCATAAATTTTACTGCTTCATAGTCACACAAACCCGCACCAGCTTTTAGGGTATCTTCTAAGTGTAAGAATGGATTATCCGATGGGTCAACAGCAGCAGCAATACCTCCCTGAGCATAGTTACTTGAACCCATATTTATAGTATTTTTAGTAACTAAGGCAACTCGGAGATGAGTAGGTAAACAAAGGGCAGCATAAAGTCCTGCTGCACCTGAGCCTACTACTATAATGTCAAAGTGGGGAGAAATACTTGGAGATTTTAATCTTGGCATTCGTAAAAGTATGTTTTGATATATAATAAATTGGTGTACAGTTTTTATGAGTAATATCTCTGCTAGAATCACCTCGAACAGATATGACAGTCTTTGTCAAAATTAAGCACATTACCCTACCTTGAAAATAAGGCAAGATGAAGGAAACTAAAAAATTGACTACTGTATAAATTAGATTTAGTTGCTATAGCTAAAGCTATAATTACAACAATATCCCCCATATCCCAATTCAGGATGGGGTATAAAAAAATGTTGGTGCCAACAGTTAAATATTAGAGATATTATAATTGATTTATTCTTCTTCAGCTACTTTATTTTATACTTTCTTTCTTTTATGAAATAAAATAATAGTCTCGATAAATTTAAGTTATATACTCGATCATAAGTTTAGTATTTAGTAAAAATAAATTTCCATGATGACTAATTTAATTCAACCCAATAATTTAATTCAGTCCAAGCTATTTGTGGCCATACTTAAAACAAAATGTATGTTATGTAGAATCCGAGTAATTATCCTATGATTGAGGAGTCAGTAATATCTACTAATAGAGAAAAGAAGGATTTAGTCTGATGTTAAATAATGAACTTATATATAGTTATGGTAGTAGTCATAACGTAAAAAAATGGTACAATTGATATCAGAAAATAAAATTATCAGCCTCAGAGTTACGAGAGACAATTTCTCCCCAATAGCCAGAAAAACGCAAAAAAAATTAGGTAAACTAATGAAACTTTTTCAGCTATCGCTAACATAAGACATGAAAAGTGGAGCAAATGCGGCAGCTATATTGCCTCATTTTATATTTGATTGCTACATATACAGAACTTCTGAAAAACTCTTGACTATTTACTTATTACTTAGCTTTAGTATCAAATCCAGTTAGTAGTTGCTTCAATATCCAAATCCTTACCTGATAAGGATTTGGGATTTTTAAAAATATCTCCTGACTATCATCCGATTTGGTATAATTATTAGAATACACAATGTAAAATTATCCCTATCCCTGCTATTCAATGGTAAAAGCTGACTGCTAATACCTGAATGCTTACAAGTATAAAAACAGAAACATCATCAGGACTCTGAAGAGTTATAGAAAATGCTTAATTTGACAGTAGCTGTAGTATTAATGCTTTGCAATACAACCTATAATTAGAGTCTTTGCATAAGGTTATAACTCTATTAGCTCGGCAATCGCTCGTTCTCAACTCCTAAACTTGCACCCTGTTCGCAATTTTCATATCAAATCCGGCTTTGTTGCACATAGAATCTGGTCATAGGATATGTGTTTATAATTTTTTCAATTACTTTAATAGATATCTCGCTAAATTTCCCACCGGAGAGTGGTTAGGGGTTAATCTCTATCTCCCCATTTCCCCATCTCCCCAACCATATAATAAGTATTCAACCGGATTTGATATCACAGCCAACTAGCAAACTCAGTGGTAAAGCGATCACCTAAAATAGCATCCCGAATACGTTGAGTAAACCTAATCAATTCTGTAACATTATGCAGAGACAAAAGAGTAAAACCCAAAGCTTCTTTAGCTCTAACCAAATGACTCAGATAAGCTCGACTAAAATTTTGACAACAATAACAAGGACAAGACTCATCTAGTGGCCTAAAATCTTCTCTAAACTTAGCATTTTTCAAATTCCAGCGCTCACCCCTCACCAACGCTGAACCATGTCGCCCTAAACGAGTTGGAATTACACAGTCAAATAAGTCTATACCCGAAGCGATCGCCCGTACCATTTCCCTATGAGTACCAACCCCCATCAAATAACGAGGTTTATCCTCCGGCAATAAAGGAGTTGTCACTTTCACAATATCATCTATTAACTCTCCAGGTTCTCCCACACTTACCCCACCAATAGCATAACCAGGCAAATCCAAATCTACCAACTGCCTCGCTGCCATAGAACGCATATCCGCATAAACACCACCTTGAACAATGCCAAACAAAGCTTGATCCTGACGTTGATGAGCCTTCATACAACGCTGCAACCATCGATAAGTGCGATTTGTTGCCAACTCCACCTCTTCCCGACTCGCTGGGTAAGGAGGACACTCATCAAAAGCCATAATTACATCTGCTCCCAATTCATTCTGAATTTGGATCGAACGTTCTGGAGTTAAATCAATCATACTACCATCACGAGGGGAGCGAAACTTAACGCCTGTTTCGCTAATAGTTCGGATATCTCCTAAGCTAAATACTTGGAAACCTCCAGAATCAGTTAATATTGGCCCGCCCCAAGCCATAAATTTATGTAAGCCACCAGCACCAGCAACTATACTTTCTCCTGGCTGCAAATGAAGATGATAAGTATTTGCCAATATCATCTGCGCACCCGCTGCCTGCAACTGAGCAGGTGTGAGAGTTTTTACATTGGCCAAAGTACCCACAGGCATAAACCTAGGTGTATCTATATTGCCATGAGGAGTCGAAAAAACACCAGCACGAGCTTTTGTATAGCTACAAAAAGCCTGAGAATTAAAGGAAAAGCTTTGGGACATGGGATAGTATAGCGCTACGCGCGAGTCAGAAGTCAGAAGTAATACCTGACAATCGTTTGAGCATTTATAAATGTCCGCGCCCTATTTGCGTATTGCTATAATAGCACTTCACGGAAGTCATGCATCGCCTAGAATTCACGTGGCTGATACGCATAAGAGAACGCTTGTTAATACAGTCAAAAGTCCAAAGTTAAAAGTAAGGTTTTATATACCAAAAACTTTGACTCCCTCAGTAATTCCAGGAAATTATTTCACATTTAAAGTGAATTAATATAAGTTTTGGCAATTTTAACATTTTACCTGTTTTCTCTAGAATTAGAAAAGTTTATATATTTTCTATCTATCCCCTATTTTTAATTTTTCCTGTCCACTTAAAATGGACAATCATCATCATCAACCTGCACATCCCAATTAGATGACAGAACTTGATCCATCACTGCATCAAAAGCTGCAGCATTAATATTTCTGTTAGTTTCTTCTTGCATGGGGTTTGACAGGGGAATTAGTCTTAACTGTCGTCCTTCGTTAACTAAATCAAAATATGTTTCTTGACATGGGGATTTCCCAAGTTCTAGGTAGTCAAAACTAAATACATTCAAATATATTGA
This sequence comes from Dapis purpurea BLCC-M126, assembly GCF_050015975.1. Lineage (NCBI taxonomy): Bacteria > Bacillati > Cyanobacteriota > Cyanophyceae > Oscillatoriales > Microcoleaceae > Dapis > Dapis purpurea. Next base: position 13,398 of record NZ_JBNHER010000249.1, read on the forward strand.
GTGATTAGCTACTAAGGTTGACCTTTGATGATCGGCAAATACTTCTAGTATGTATCCTTCTCCCTGGCTCTGAATTTGGCCATCTTGAGTATGGATATAGTGGACTCTGCCTAAATCTATCAACAGTCTTTGCATATCACGTTTGTTGACAAGAATACCATTGTCAATTATGCAAGGTGCGGATACCCTGTGGTCAGAATTATTGGAACTCATATAGCAAAAGCCTCTGATTTGGTAGACAGTTATTCAGAACAATTTTATTTGTTCTTAAGTTATGAGATAGTGCTATTTCTATTCCAATTCTGGCACAGTTTCTCTGAATATGAACCAATAATATCTCTTTTAGAACTATTCTTTAATTTTTAGAGCGATTTTAAGTAAGTCAAATAGGGAAGCCATCGGATTGAGGACGTACAGAAGTTGTTTCTGTAACGAGGATTTCTCAAGTCATAAGTCAAAATTTGGAAGCCAGAAGTTAGAAGTTAAATTCTTACTGTATTACTTTGATAAATTTAATTTTAAAAATATTCAAAATACTCTTTACAACTACTACCATATAAAATTTATTTTGTCAATTAATATCGTATTTGGATAATTAGTTATAAATAAAATATTCTGGTAGGGAGGTTCGATGAAATGTCCCTACTCTTTCTCCTATTCCTCAACATAAAAAATTTTTGGTAGTAAACATTGATACAACTAATTAGAAAAACTCTGGCAAAGCTTACTGCTGGAATTGCTTTTTACACTTGTTTACCAATTCCCCATGATTGGAATTTGGATTTTCAGGGTATTGCTCGTCTTGCTCCATTGATTGGATTGATAGTTGGAGGTATTCAGGGTTTAGTAGATATAGCGTTACACTCTTTGGGGATGCCTGTACTTACTAGATCGGTTGTAGTGATTATATCTGGAATTGCTTTAACTGGTGGTTTACACTTGGATGGAGTGATGGATACTGCTGATGGGTTAGCGGTGCCAGCAGGAGACCAAAAACGAAGATTGGAAGTTATGGCAGATAGTGTTACAGGAGCTTTTGGTGCAATGGCAGCGATCGCTCTACTACTGCTAAAAATTACAGCTTTAACAGATTTAGATAATCATCGTCTGTTAATACTCATGGGAGTGGCGGGTTGGGGAAGATGGGGTCAGTTAGTAGCGATCGCTCGTTACCGCTATCTCAAACCTACTGGAAAAGGTGCATTTCACAAACAAACAAAATATTCAATTTGGGATTTTCTACAAAGTCTACTTTTATTGTTAAGTCTCAGTGGAATCCAAATTTTATTAAACCCTGAACATTGGTTAGTAGGTTGTGGAATAGCAATAGGAGGAATAGCGATCGCTCTACTGACAGGTGCTTGGTTTAACCACTGTTTAGGTGGTCATACTGGAGATACTTATGGTGCGGTGGTTGAATGGACAGAAGCATTATTATTGTGTATTTTGGTTACTTTGGAATAGGAATTTATCAAAAAATATCATGTCCGGTTGAATACTTATTATATATTTGGACGAGATGGGGGGATTGGGAGATGGGGAGATGGGGAGATGGGGAGATTGGGAGATTGGGAGATTGGGAGATGGGGGTATAGGGAGACGGGAACACACCCCTAAGCACTTCCAGGATTGGAATTTAGGGAGATTGAATATTTAATAATTATATAGAATCCGGTTAATTAGACATTGCAAGTAATGGTTGACGGCCACCAGTGAAACTGAGTTATTGCCCGCAAGATTTCTGGTTGTTTGATTAGCTGGCAACAGCGATCGCAGATTACTTGTTTCAGGTCTTCTAGAGAATCAAAAACTTTATTCATAATTGATTCGTCTAGTAATGGCCACAGCCTCTCGGCAGGCTGTAGTTCAGGAGAATAAGCAGGTAGGAACTCTAAAAACAGACCCGGTGGGATTTCTAACTTATCTGTAATATGCCATCCGGCTCTATCAAGTACCAGTAATGCTGGATGCTCCTGATTAATTCCCTGGGCCTGAGCAAAAGCTTCGAGAATCAGACTCATTATTTGCGTTTCCACTCGCTCAAACAGCCACCATTCACTTTCTCCACTACTAGGTTCAACTCTCGCCATACACCCAGCACCATTCAAATCGCCAGTGAACTGGAGCTATAGGTACTTCCCACCAAGGGAACCAATCTCTACGAATTACAGGTTTAAGTCCTACACGATGTTCATCCATAGTCCACAGTCGTACAGATTTACCTACTTTGATTTCTAATTTCTGAAGTCGCTGTTGGAGTTTTTTTTTCCATTCTTGCTGTTCTAACTCAGAAGCTAAAGCATGAGAAGGGCGAGGCACTTTGATTTTGTATTCTAGCCCTCGTAAATATTCCGATCCTCGCTGGGGAGAGACAGAACCTCCGAGCAACTCACTCATCCAGACCGCTACCTTCGGGCCACTCCATCTACCTCCACCTGGAGGCTCTCCTTCTAAAGCTTGCACCAGTAGAGCTTCTTGCTGTTCATCTAGCAAGGGTTTTGCTCCAGGATTCTGATGACGACCATCTCCAAGTGCTGCTGCTCCTCCTTTGTTGAACCGTTTAGCGATCGCTCGAATCCATTGCAAGCCATACCCTGTAACTATAGCTACTTCTTCACTCTTTAAACCTTTGGCCAATAGCCAGACAATCTGCCACTGAGAGCGTTCTACCACATCTCTAGCGCCTCGATAAAGCTTCTCCATTTCTTGTACAGAAATATGCTCTTTGATACTCAAACGCTTTCCCATTGCTTTAATGCCTGCTCATCCCTAGTCACATAAATATACATACACTATATAACCGGATTCTATATAACCCCTCCCAGGAGGGGAAGTCAGGAGATTAAGAAATAAAATAGGGAAAAAAGGTAGAATATAGGCCCCCATCTCCCCACCCTCCCCACACTTCCCACACTCCCCACCCCCATCATGTAAAAATAGATCCCAAATGGGTTCTATCAGGAGCACGATCGCGCTCCCTGCATGATTGAAACTGAAAGACGAGAATTTCTAACATTCTTGCCCTATCTGACTGAAAAAATATTCAGATTGAGGATTAAAACCTGCGGAATGTAGGTTTATAGAAATCCTGTTTGCATTTGCATAGCATCTCGTAGAGAAGTATTTGAACACCAAAAAATCAGTCAGAGATTAGTTTTAAATTTTAACTTTTGACTTGCGCATAGCCCCATACTCAAACTTTTTTCCTAAAATGACTTAAAATGCTTGATCAAGCATTTACCAAACCCATCTGACGCTGCCATTTTTCTTTGATTGTCTGATAGTCATTGTAATATTCTTCTGGATTAAACCCTGGAAAAATTTCATAAACATCTATTTCTTGCCATAGAGGTTGTAAACTTTCAATGACTGGCATAGATTGAGCAACAATTTTTTCTGGTTTTAACCAATATTGTTTTTCTTCAAGTGTTACATTAGGACGCAACTTATTTTCATTACCCGTATCTGTGGTACTAACATTAATAAAACGTCCCCTAATTAATCCTTTCCACTCTTCTGACTTAGCTAAGTCTTTGATATATTGGCGTAAAGTATCCTTAGCATAGGTATAAGACCGCCAAAAGGGGATTTTGTATTTATCACTAATGGAACCAAAACCACAAAGCGCGAGCTTTGTTTTTTGCCCGCGCTGATGTTCTTCATTAAGTTTTTCTACTAAGGGGTTGACTACATTTAGGAAAGTATAGTAGTTTGATGAGAATACTTCATCATCTATCTTGTGCCGATTGTAGTTGAGGTGAGGTAGAGATTCTAGGTCTTCATATTTGAATTTACCTACACCATGGACTAAGATTAAATCACAAACTTCTGTCAGATCTAATTGTTTTATCGCTTCCCTAGTGCCTTTTTCGTCTAGAAGATCGACTTTAAATTGTATAACTTCGGTGCTTTTTAAATTGCTTCGGGAAAGAGCTATGCACTTTGTATTTTCCTGTTGTAAAAAATGTTTGACAAAGCTAGCTCCAACAGCCCCACTTGCACCTGTGACAATTGCCATTCGAGTATTCATAAATTTTTTTGCCTCTATTTTCAATCTAAGTTACAGCCTCAAGCAAAAGTATCTTGATTTTATTGATATCATTTCTAACCGCTACAGTTCAGTTTAGGATAATTTTAGGTTGGATATAACAAAGTGAAAGCTAGCAAAACTGATGAAAATTTTGGCTTTCGTTCCTCAACCCAACAACTGCAAATTTAACCGTATTTACTGATAACCTTCTTCCTTTTATTAAGGAAAAAATAAGTTTGAGCTGAGGTCTGAAAATTGAAGTTTTCTATGGAAAATCGTATTTTTCCAAAAACTTATATCATTAAGATTTACACAAAAAACCCAGTTTTTATGAGGAATTGTTGGTTTTAACAATAGACATCTAGGAAAAAACGACATTGCTGAGGGGCGGGATGAATATAAATGGAGTGCGCATTCTGCAAACCCAAAAATATAAGGAACGGGCAAGATGCCCATTCCACAAAACTATTAAAATCACCCCGCATTTATGCAATGTCACTCCTAGAGCTTAATAGTGGAAGCAATGAATGCACCACGCTCGGCCATTGTATATAACCCTACATGGTGAGATACTTTCTGTGGATGAATAGCCGTTTTGGGTAAACCTTGCTCGGCTGCCATTTCTGCTGTCAGGTTAAAAGTAGCACAACCTTTATCATATACAGCCACATCTTTTAAAGTAGGCACTAAACCATGATTGCGCACTGACAGAATAGTAACAACAAAATCCATTACACAGATATCAGTACAAATTCCTACTACAACTAGGGCTTCAAGCTTATTATCATTGAGCCATTGCAACAATACATTACGTTGAGTATCTATGTCAATAGAACCTATAAATCCATTAATACAATCCTTTGGAACCAATGTTGCTAGGGAGTTATCGTGTAACCATTTAAGTTCAGGGACGAGTTCTTCTTCTCCTGTACCCTTTTCACAATGTGGTGGATAAGGGGGTTCGGGTTTCCCCGGTTCATGAGTATCTAAAAAGGCTAGTACAGGCCACCCTCTTTCGACAAAAGTTCGAGCTAGGCGATCGCTTTCCGAGACCATTGTGGCAATTTGTTCATCTGGCTCTTGGGGAGCTAATGGGCCAAAGCCAACTGTGCAAAAACCATTAAGTATATCTACGAGTATTAGTCCGGTAGGGCGATCGCCAATCACATAAGGTTGTGGGTCAATAGGTAAAGCAGCTTGAATGGTTGCTAGGGCAGTATCAGGAGTAGCTATAGTTGTTGTCATGATAATTTTTTAGTAATTATTGTTTAATACTTTAATTATTTAATTTACCAAATTACTTCTAGATCTATTCTAAATCCTAGTAATACATTTGTCATTTTGAAGGCAGTAGAATTTTTATCTTAATTTTGGGAGAATAGCTGCACCATAGTGCAATATCGCTATCAGGATGAATACTAATCAATAGACATTTCCAGAAAAGAGGGAGTATGGAGTAGAGAATAGGGGGAAATAATTGACTCTTTGTGTTCAAGAATTGATTTAATTTTTGATTTTTGGAGATGTCTAATATTGTGCTAAATATGTTAGACTATAAAAGTTAAGTCAGCAGATGGTCGAGAAAACATATAAATTTAGGTTTTACCCGACTCCAGAGCAGAAAAACCTGTTGCGGAGAACTTTAGGCTGTCTTTGCTGGCGCAAGCTGCCCTATTTATAACCGCAAATATTGGGAGAACCTCAATGAATATAAACATGAAGCATTACGTATCTTCACTTATAAAACGATTTACGTCAAGAACTTTACCCTTGGCAAAAATGGTTGTGCAAACTAAAAAAAAAAGACCTTTTCTCCTCATTGTTATTTTGTTTGGAGTATCTATCCTTATAAGTTGTCAAACTACCCCACTACCCTTGCGAGTTGCTGTTAATTTGTGGCCTGGGTTTGAAACCCTTTACCTAGCAAGAAGCTTAGGATATTATGAGAATACTCCAATCAAACTTCTTGATTTTCCTTCTGGTACTGAACAAGTAAGAGTTTATCGAAATAATAATCTGGAAAGTGCTGCTATCTCACTAGATGAGGCATTAGAATTAGCAACTACTAATCCAGATGTAAGGATTGTAACGGTGATAGACTTTTCTGAAGGAGGAGATGTAATTTTAGCAAAACCAGAGATTCCCAATCTTCAAGCCTTAAAAGGTAAGCGAGTAGGTGTAGAAGCTAATGCTTTAGGGGCATATATTATTACCCGTGCTTTAGAAAAAGCGGGAATGACAATGGAAGATATTCAAGTTGTTTCCTTGGGACTTTCAGAACACGAGCGAGCATTTAAAGATGGAATAATTGATGCAGTTGTTACCTTTGGTCCTGCTCGTACTGAACTGTTAGCATTCGGAGCGAAACAAATATTTGATAGTTCTCAGATGCCTGGTGAAATTGTTGATGTTTTAATCGTTCATAAGACAGCGATCGCCAATCAATCCAAAGAGATACAGGCATTGGTAGATGGACAATTTAAAGCACTTAATTATCTGGCACAAAATCCCCAAGATAGTGCCCGTCGGGTTGCTCCTCGGACTCAGGTGACACCAGAGGAATTTTTAGAATCAATGAAGGGATTACGCAGGCCAAATTTACAAGAAAATCAACAACTTTTAGATCGAGAGAATCCTGCATTACTAAAAACTACTCAACGATTAATTGATGTGATGCTTGCCAACAAACTATTATCAAAATCTCTCGATCCAATGACCTTATTTGACGATCGCTTTGTCAAAGCAGCAGAACTTTAATGATTTTCTTACTAAACTTTCAAGTTAAATGAAACAGTTTCCCTTTTCTTTGCGATTTTCAATTCCAGCCATTCTACTGATGTCTGGTACGATATTGGTTGGAATAAATATTCAGCAAGAAACGTCATATTCTTTTCAACGAGTTGAGGAAGATGTCAGTGGAAATGCCAGATTTGCGGGGGAACAAATTTCAGGAATATTGGAATATCTCTATCGTCGAGGTAACATAGAGCAAGCTGAAATTGCTATTAGTAAGATGCAAACTGATGTCAATCTTAGCTTAGGTCTTTTCTATAATGAAGAAAATCGCGTTCTTCTGGCAACTCAATATGAATTGCGAAATCGATCGCTTCAACAAACTCCAGCAGCAAAGAATGCGCTCGCATTTACACAAGTTCGAGAAAATCTATCAGGACAAATTATTTTATCAGAAGACAAACAAAAAATTTGGGCAATTTATCCAGTTCCCCTACCAATAGATTCCGGAGAACTACGTCCTTCAAAAGCAGGGATTCTTTGGTTGGCTTATGATATATCACGTCTGAAACAACGGGCATTTAGAGATACTTTATATGGCTCTGTAACCTCTACAATTGGCTTAGGTGGATTTTGTATTTTACTCTGGTTCTTCTTTGAAAAAACTATGACCAAACGAGCAGAGCAAATTGTGGCAGTTAGCACAAAAATAGCTCAAGGAGAACTTAATCAACGGCTGAATATTCAAGGTTCTGATGAGTTAGCTCAAATTGCCTCAGCATTTAATAAAATGGCAAATTGGATCCAAACAAATACAGAAGCATTACAAGCTAGTGAAACTGCTCTTCAACAAGCAAATGAAACTCTAGAAGAACGAGTCAAAGAGCGCACTATCGCTTTAAGTCAACAAAACAATAAACTAGAGGAAACTCTCCATAAACTTCAACATACTCAAGCGCAGTTAGTTCAGCAAGAGAAAATGTCAAGCTTGGGACAATTAGTGGCAGGTGTTGCCCATGAAATTAATAATCCCATCACGTTTATTCATGGTAATATTATTCATGTAGAGGGATACACTCAGGATTTACTTGATTTTGTTGAATTGGTGCAGCAATTTTATCCTAATCTTACCTCAGAAATCCAAGATTGGGCAGATGAAGTTGAGTTTGAATTTTTACAAGAAGATTTACCCAAAACTATCAATTCAATCAAAATAGGAACAAAGCGAGTTAGTGATATTGTGCTTTCTCTGCGTAACTTTTCTCGCTTAGATGAATCAGAATTAAAAGAAGTTGAACTTCATGATGGAATTGAAGGTACCCTATTGATTTTACAAAATCGTCTTAAACAAGAATTAGCTATTCAGGTTGTAAAAAATTACAGTGATTTACCTCTTGTAGAATGTTATCCCGGACAACTAAATCAAGTATTTATGAATATTTTAGCCAATGCTATTGATGCCTTGGAAACCAGTGAGCAGGAAAATCAACTAAGACAAATTACTATTCATACATCACAAGTCGATGATAAATGGGTCGAAATTGCGATTGCCGATAATGGTTGTGGAATTTCACCTTCAATTCAAAACCAAATATTTAATCCCTTTTTTACAACAAAACCTGTTGGTAAAGGAACAGGTATGGGAATGGCAATTAGTTACCAAATTATTACAGAAAAACATGGTGGTCAATTAACTTGTTCTTCAACAGTAGGTACAGGTACAGAATTTACAATACAAATTCCTATTCAGCAAAAAGCTGATAACTGAAAAAAGAAGGAGTCAGGAGTCACGAGGTTGTTTACGTTTAGGAAATTAGCTAAAGATTTTTTTCAACAAGTAATCGCATTTTTTCCTAGATTTTGATATTATTAAAGCAGTTACTTTCTAGCAACAGTTAACTATGTTGCGATCTTAAACTCGAATAATAAAATCCCAGAGGTTTTGCGGAAAATTTGAGGAAAAAAAACTATGGTGAAACAACTCGAAACCCAAATCCATCCAGAAATTGTTTATCCCGATAGTGACGGTCAACCAATGGCAGATAATACAGTTCAATTTCGTTGGATAATGGTAATCTATCATAATCTAGCTTGGCTATTTGCAGAAAATCCTGAAGTTTTTGTGGCTGGAGATTTGCTTTGGTATCCCGTACAAGGTGATAATAAGTTGCGTCAAGCGCCAGATATCATGGTGGCGTTTGGAGTACCTAAAGGCGATAGAGGTTCTTATCAGCAATGGAAAGAAAATAATATTGCTCCCCAAGTGGTGTTTGAAATTCTTTCTCCAGGAAATACTTTGAAGGAGATGAGTAAGAAACTCCCATTTTATGACAATCATGGTGTAGAGGAATATTATTTGTATGACCCGCAAAAAAATGATTTGACAGGATGGTTGCGTTCTGGGTCGTTATTAGATGTAATTGACGAAATGAATGGTTGGGTTTCCCCACGCTTGGGAATTAGGTTTGAGGTTTTGCCGGAAATTTTGCAATTGTATAGTCCAGATGGTCAATTATTTGCAGATTATTTCCAGGTTCAACAACAATTCAATGAGGAATGCCAGGCTAGAGAAGTTGCTGAGTCAACACTCCAACAGGAACGTCAGGCCAGAGAAGTTGCTGAGTCAGCACTTCAACAGGAACGTCAGGCCAGAGAAGTTTCTGAGGAACGTACTAAACGTTTAGAACAGTTACTTCGAGAGGCAGGAATAGATACTGATAGCTGATAGCTGTTTCCTAAAAGCTATATCAGGACTTATATCATGTCCCGTTGAATAGTTACACTTAGGAGGAAGTAAGGCAGAAGGCAGAAGGAAAGAAAAGGTTAAAAGGGAGAAAGTTTTTTGATCACTGATTATGCGGACATGATATTATATAGAATCCGGTTGAACAGTCGTCATTGCGACGATAGGAAGCAATCTCACGTCATCCCTGAGATTGCTTCCTTCCACGGAGTGTAAGTCGCAATGACTTAGGTATAGTAATTATCTGGACTTTTAGATTTTTTAGACTGAAAATGGCTTCAAACCCAGTATTAGCAAGGGAAATACCTAAACTGGCTTAAAATGGCTGAAACCTAGATATACCAAGAAAAGGTTTTATTTCAGGTAAAAACGTTACTGTATAAAGGTTTTACCGAATTATTAATTATTAATTGTTAATTAAATAATTGTGGTTTAAAGCCTCCCCTTTTAAAGGGAAAAAGCGGTCGTTTGCGGAGCATTCCGTTAGGATGGGATGGCGAGGAAACCTCGCCATATCCAATCGACCAAGAGAAGAGAAATGATATTTCCCAATCTTCAAT
>NZ_JBNHER010000250.1:0-5318 GCF_050015975.1 Dapis purpurea BLCC-M126
TCATTACTCCTGACTCATTACTCCTGACTCATTACTCCTGACTCATTACTCCTGACTCATTACTCCTGATTCATTACTCCTGACTCCTGACTCCTCCCTCATTTATTTATAACTATTCAACCGGACATGATATTAGTCTCCATTCCCCCATCTCCCCATCTCCCCATCTCCCCGTCTCCCTATCCCCCCCGGATTTGATATCACTGATTTTTTTGATGATTTAACAAAAGTAAATATTCACAGAAAATTTTTTAAATTATCAGTCCTTAACTTCGTAAATCTGATGGCTCGGGTACCTGAATTATTACGGATGGATAATTAATTTGGTTAAAAGCCTCTCCTTTTAAGGACAAAAAGCGGTTGTTTTGCGTTAGCTACAGGCCAGATCCAAGACCAAGAGAAAAGAACAGATGATTTCGCTATAATTCAATTCCGTTACAGTTTTAACCAGAGGTAATTATTCATTATCCATTACCGAAATATTGTGGTTAAAAGCCTCCCCTTTTAAGGGAATAATAAATAAAAAATTTCCTGTTCGTCAATCCTATCCGTTTCAAGGAGAGGTAATTCTCAATTCTTAATTCTCAATTCTCAATTCTTGAAATAAATTCTAGCCACTATCAAAATGTTAAAACTGAAATAGGATTACTATCTATAGACTATTTGACAAAACTTTACATTATGCTAAATTTATCTTTTGCCCATGTCAAGTCCAAATTATCAGCAGTATTTATATCTGTGTCGGCAATGATAGTAGCGATCGCCAGTGCCACTGTGATTTACCAACTCAATCAGATGACACAAAAGAGTAGCAATGCCAGACTACTTTTAATTCAATTAAAGGAGCAAGTCAGAGCACTTAATTGTCTAGAATGGGAGAGTATTTCTAAAGGTGAAATTGATGAAAATTTCACTGAAGAACTTCCTGAAAAACAGGAAATAACTGAGACTATTTTTGAAGAAATTAGGAAAATTGAACAACAAGAAAATCTGCAGAATATCTGGGATTTATATACCAATTATAAAACTGTAATTAACAATTCTTGGAAGCTAATTTCTCAGAAAAAAATTGCAGAAGCAAAAGAGATTGGTGCTGTTCAAATTGCTCGACTTTTTCATGAGCTATATGCTGAAATTGAAATACTAGAAGAAGTCTATATTCAGAAGCATCAGCAGACCCGAAAACTTGCCGATATAGGAACAACCTTTGCTTTACTAATGGCAGCCTTTGTGATTGGTATTTTATCCTATAAATTTAGTCAAAGATTGTTGAATAAAAATGAGGAGTTAGAAACTGCCTTAATTAATCTTCAAGAAACCCAGAATCAATTAATTCAAAGAGAAAAAATGGCTGCTTTGGGACAACTAATTGCAGGAGTCGCCCATGAAATCAATAATCCTCTCGGTGCAATTCAAGCCTCCGCAAATAATACTAAAAAGGCTTTAAAAGAAGTCCTAAATGAAATCCCCCATTTACATCAACATCTCAGTTTGGAATCAGAACAAAACCTTTTTCAGCTCATCACTGAGGTACTCGAAAACCGACCTTCAATTGCCTCTGAGGAAACTCGCGCTCTCAAACGTAAAATTACAGCCCAACTTCGAGAAAATGACATTGACAATGCTCGATATATTGCAAATCTCTTAGCAGACATGGGAGTTCCCGAAACACCTGATTTGTGGTTGCCCTTGCTCAAAGATGAACATGGGGAATGGGCGATCGAGTTTGCCTACAACTTGGCTTCCTCCTTTTCTAACAATCAGATTATCCTCCGCGCCGTTGAACGCTCCTCCAAAACAATTTTTGCCCTCAAAAGCTATGCTCGTTTTCAGCCCAATGGCCATAAGGAGTTGATAAACGTCGTTGATAGTTTGGAAACTGTATTAGAAATCTATCACAATCAACTGAAACGGAATATCAATGTGATTCGAGATTATCAGGATATTCCCCAAATATGGGGATATCCCGACGAACTAATTCAGATCTGGACAAATTTAGTTCACAACGCAATTCAAGCTATGGATTTAGGAGGGAAACTCACTCTTACAACTCATAAACAGGAAAATTCCATTCAAGTAAATATTAAAGATACCGGATTAGGGATTCCACCAGAAGTCCAGCCTAAAATCTTTGATGCCTTTTTTACTACGAAGTCGGCGGGTGAGGGGAGTGGTTTGGGACTGCATATTTGCCAGAAAATTATTGACAAACATCAGGGATATATAAAAGTGGACAGCAAACCAGGAGATACTGTATTTTATATAGGGCTGCCTGTCGGCTCCCCTTAAAATTTTTGTAACTATTAAAGTATCTAGAAAGTTTAAGTGATGTCTGAGACTGCAATTATTTGTGTAGATGATGAAATGCCTATTCTAAAAGCTCTCAAAGAACAACTCCAACGTCATTTTGGTAAAAAATATATTTATGAGGTTGCCCAAAGTGTTGAAGAAGCCTGGGATGTGATTGATGAGTTAGAAGATGAAGGCGTGCAAATTCTGGCCATTGTTTCTGATTGGCTCATGCCCAATGTCAAAGGTGATGTGTTTTTAGCGGAAGTTCATGAACGCTTTCCTCAAGTTGTCACCATAATGCTGACTGGGCAAGCTGATGAGGAAGCTATTGAGCAGGCTAGAAAAAAAGCCAACCTTTATGCTTGCCTCTACAAACCCTGGTCAGAGCAAGAATTACAACAAATTATTAGTCAAGCTTTGAATAAGTAAAATATGAAAGGAGTCATTATTTGTGTTGATGATGAGTTTATGATTCTCCAGATTTTGGGGAAGTTGCTCAGGCGCAATTTTGGCAAAGACTATAATATTGAGTTAGCTAACAGTGGTGCAGAAGCTCTTTCTCTTTGTGCAGAATTGAAAGCAGAAGGCTTACAAATTCCTTTGATAATTTCCGATCACAATATGCAGGAGATGCAGGGAGATAGTTTGTTGATTGAACTTCACAAGCTTTATCCCAAAATGTTAAAAATTATGCTGACTGGGCATGCTGATGCTCATTCGGTAGGGAATGTTGTTAATGCTTCTGCTTTATATCGCTATATTCATAAACCTTGGGATGAAGATGATCTAATACTCACAGTTGCTGAAGCCCTACGAAGCTTTGCTCAAGAACAAAAACTTGCTGAACAAAATGCGTTACTTAAGGAAATGAATTCCAGGTTAGAAAGCTCTTTATCACTGCTATTAGCGACCCTGGAAGCAACAGCAAATGGCATTCTTGTCCTAGATAGTTTGGGAAAAGTCGTCATTTTTAATCAAAAGTTTACTGAAATTTGGCAGCTAGATGCCTCAACTTCAACAAATGATAGTCAAAAACTAATTGATTTGATTTTAGCATCTTTGATTAAAGCAGATGCGGCAAACTTTCAAGCATTAATTAAGCAAGATAATATTAAGGAACGGGATTTATTAATCTTAAAAAGTGGTAGAATTATTGAGTATTATTCCCAGTCTCAAAAATTATCAGGCAAAATTGTTGGTCAAGTGTTGACTTTTCGAGATGTGACTACAGAAAAGCAAGAACAAGCAACCATTGAATATCAAGCATTGCACGATTCTCTGACTAACCTGCCAAATAGAGCTTTATTTGATCAGAAACTTTCTGAAGCTATTACCTATGCTGCTGAACATTCAGAAATTATGGGGATAATGTTTCTAGATTTAGATAAGTTTAAGCAGGTTAATGATACATGTGGTCACTCAGTAGGAGACTTACTGTTAAAGACTGTTACCCAGCGTCTTGCCATCTGTTTGAGAGAAGTTGATTTGATTGCCCGTTGGGGAGGAGATGAATTTGGAATTATTTTACCGGAAATTCGTTGTCGAGAAAACATGATTGAGATTGCGGATAGATTGATTAAAGCCATGGAACCAGCATTTATCTTGGAAGGTCATCGTCTCAATGTCACAACCAGCATTGGAATTGCCTTATATCCTGAAGATGGTTCAGACAGCAGTACATTACTTCATAGTGCTGATATGGCGTTGTACAAAGTCAAAAAATCTGGGCGCAATAATTATTGTTGAGACTAATACAAGAAAGTTTTTCTCAAGCGCGGTTATGATATAGCTTTTAGTAGAGCTTTAATGATTGTGATTTATTGCGGAGGTAGGCAAAAGCTCATAGAACTCATTTGGTATCTATTTAAAAGTAGATGGGGAGATGGGGAGATGGGGAGATGGGGAGATTGGGAGGTGGGGAGATGGGGAGGTAGGGTGTATTAGATCCCACATTCCGCACTTCAATTTGTAACATGAAAATTAGTCTAAAATTCCATAGCTTAGTAAGTATTTATACTATGCAAATTATCTCAATTACTGTTTCTTCATCAAATTCCCAGTACATAATTAAGCATAAATACTTGCTCGATCAAGTAATCGATCGTGGCAGCTATGATTTTCTCCTGAATTCTGTCTCCTGTCTCCTGTCTCCTGACTCCTTCTTCTATACTACGTTTTGTCGTGCGGAATGTAGGTTAGATATCTCCCAAAATCTAATCATCAAATCAATTATTACCCATAAATTATCAATTTCTTATCCCTCCGACATATTTTCTGGAGATACCAAATGGGTTCTATATGGCATTTGAAGCAAAGGTTAGGACATTTGTAAATCTTGAAACCCTTTGATAGTCTACTGTTCCCTATTGTTCCCTATTCCCTAGCGCGTAGCCCTATACTAATTTGATAGAGGAATAGTATTTGATTGCCCACTTAAATTTTTAAGGGCGTTAGTGAATCAAGCTATGAAATCTAAAGAGCATAAAATCTAAAATGCTTTTTAATTAGGAGTTAGGCAATAGTCATTTCAAGAAAAATCATAGCCCAAATCACTAACGCCAATTTTTTAAGAATATCACTACTTGTACACCAACCGCTAAAACCCTACTACAAGCTTTAATTATAACTGTTTATTCAGACTAGATATAAGTATTTATACTAAATATTTATCAAACTGGTTTAATGACTTAAATCACTAAAACATAGAAGTTTAACTCACTGCTTAATCTGCTCTTAAACACTAAAGAAAAATTCACAAATCACATCAATAACTAAAGGACAATGTTAATATAAAAATATAGGGAAAAGAAAGAAATACTAATTAATTTTCCCTCTATTAATTAGAGCTGATTCGTAAAATTAGCTGTTTGCGCAGCATTTCCCAGGAAAAGTCTTATATTACCTAGCTCTCAGGAATCTAGAGTCTAGTAAGCTATAACTGCCAAAACGGCAGTATAGCAAGTAATTCAGTCTCTTACCGAATTATTAATTATTAATTGTTAATTAAATAATTGTGGTTTAAAGCC
>NZ_JBNHER010000251.1:0-23592 GCF_050015975.1 Dapis purpurea BLCC-M126
CAAGCGCCGAAACGCCATATCCAATCGACCAAGAGAAAAGTGCTAGGATATTTCCTTATATTCAATCAAGAGCGGTTTTAACCAGAGGTAATTATCAATTATCCATTATCAATTATCAATTAATAAACATACCAATTTTGGGCAAGTTAATCTTGTTTCCCTCAATACAGTTTTGCTTGATTTGAGGATAAGTAAAACTGCGATAGCGCCCTTTTCCTTTAAACCTTGGTTTCCCTAATCGCTGCCCATCTTTATCTGCTTTCAACCATCTATCAAAGGCTAGTTTTACCCGTTTAATGCAATCTTGCAATACTTGAGAATGAATTAATTTGTACTCAGGAAATTTATCTTTGGTCAATACCAAATCCTTTTTCTGAGAGTAATAATCTGGGTTATCTCTCAACTGAGGAATTGGCATTATTAACGGACAAGCATTAACCGGGCAACGGTTTTCTTCCCACCATAAAAACTGCTCACTCAACCGGTAGTTGTACTGCCGACGCAACAAATCTAGCCACAATAGAATTGTGGCAACTTGGTCTTTGTTGGGTTTTAATTTATATTGATAGGCAGTCCGCATAATGGAAAATTCCGGTGATTATCAAACATCATAACACAAGTTTTTTTAGGGCGATTCTAGCTAAATTTATTATCGTTAATTAACCAAAGTTAATAGAAATTATTAAATTTTTACTAAACCAGGGTCTATTTTTAATTTATCATGGATTTAAGCAGCTCTAACTAAATTATAGTTATTAATTTGTTGCTGTCTTAAACTTTACTTTACTTACTGATAGATAATGTAGGACTTGCTAGTTAACTTTCAAAACATTTACATATAAAGACAAGTGCCTTTTTTACATGAAAAAAGTAGCAGCTTTTCCCTCGCTCAAGCTGAAAAAGTGAGTATTTTCAGCAGACAAGGGCAGAAAAATAGAGCGACAATTCTTCTTCCTACCTCCTCTATAATTCCCATTTATCTTGACTCCTGACTCCTACCCTTACTCATAAGACTTTTGTCAGCAAACCCTAATGTATATATTTCTCTCCAATGAAGACCAAAAAATATAACAAACTGTATAATTACTTATCCAGACAATATCTACCAGTATGGTTGACTATAATTATTGGTACTTTATTATCTGGTATTGGGTTTGCTGTAGTTAGAAATTGGGAATCCCAAAAAATTTCCATAGAATTTCAATCTTTAGCATTAGATAAAGTACATCAGCTCGAAGATGAAATCAGACAAGAAATTGATGTATTATTATCACTTAAAAGTTTTTATCAAAGTTCACAAGAAGTCAATCGAGAAGAATTTAAACAATTTGTTTCACATTTTTTATCTAGGATGCCAAGTATTGAAGCTCTAGAATGGGTTCCTCATGTTCCTGCTAATGAAAGAGAAAAATATGAATTCAAGGCACAAAAAGATGGTTATTCTAATTTTCAATTTACCCAACATAATGAAGTAGGAAAAATAATTAGAGCTAGGCTTAAAGCTGAGTATTTTCCAGTATATTTTGTTGAACCATATCAAGGTAATGAAAAAGCTTTAGGATTTGATTTGTCTTCCAATGCTAATGGTCTAGAAGCTTTAGAAAAGGCTCGCGATAGTGGAGAAGCGATCGCTACTGCTAAAATTAAATTAGTACAAAAAACAGAAGGTATAAATGGCTTCTTGATTTTTCAACCCATATATCAAAAAGAATCAATTAATAATTCAGTTGCAGATTTCCGCCAAAATTTACAAGGGTTTGTTGTGGGAGTATTTAGTCTTGAAAAATTATTGGAAAAATCTTTAGATAATTTTTCTACTCAAGGAGATGAATTTGATATTTATATTTACGATACTTCAGCCAGTACAGAATCGGAAAAATTACTCTATTTTCACTCATCTAATCAAGGGTATAATTACTCAAATAATATTACTGAAACAGATGCTTTAGCCCAATTAAAACTAGCTACTAATGATTTAGGCATAAATTTTATCAAAACAGTTAAAGTAGGTGAGAGAAAATGGTTATTTTTATTAATCCCAAATCAAAAATATATCAAAAATAAAGAAAGCTGGGATAGTTGGTTATTTTTATCATTGGGGTTATTCTTAACAGCAGGGATTAGTAGTTATCTAAATACTAATATCAACCAGACTAAAAAAATAAGAAAATTAGTTACAGAACGCACTCAGGAATTATTTCAAACCAATCAAGAATTAGAAAGAGCTAGAGATGATGCCTTAGCAGCGACCCGCGCAAAAAGTGATTTTCTCGCAACTATGAGCCATGAAATTCGGACTCCCATGAATGGCGTAATTGGCATGACAAGTTTATTATTAAATACTGAATTATCTGAGCAACAAAAAGATTTTGTGGAAACCATTAGAACAAGTGGTGATTCACTACTAACAATTATCAATGATATCTTAGATTTTAGCAAAATAGATGCTGGGAAACTAGAGCTAGAATACCAACCTGTTTTGATTAGTAATTGTATAGAAGAAGTATTAGATTTATTATATCCTGTAGCTCATAAAAAAGGTTTAGAAATTGCTTATTATATAAGTCCAGTTACACCAAAAATAGTGATTACAGATGTGACAAGACTTAGACAAATTTTGACCAATCTTTTAAGCAATGCAATTAAATTTACTGATGTTGGTGAAGTTATTTTGAAAGTTAATGCTGAATGTATTTCACAACAAAATAATCAATTAGAAAATGCTGAAAAATGCGATTTAGTTTATGAAATAGAATTTTCCGTTCAGGATACAGGTATTGGTATTGCCAAAAATAAACAACAAATTTTATTCCAGTCTTTTACTCAAGTAGATGCTTCGACAACTCGTAAATATGGAGGTACAGGTTTAGGTCTAGTTATTAGTAAACGCCTCAGTGAAATGATGGGAGGCAAAATGTGGCTAGATAGTGAGTTAGGAAAAGGTTCAACATTTTATTTCACAATTAAAGCTAAAGTTGGAGTTATTCCCACCAATATTAATTTAATTCCAGAGCAAGTTCAATTTGAGAATAAGCAAGTTTTAATTGTTGATGATAATGCCACTAACCGTCAAATTTTGCACCTCCAAACTCAATCTTGGGGAATGCAACCTCACTCAGTAGCATCAGCTTCCGAAGCTTTACAATTACTACAACAAGAAAATCCTTTTTCTCTAGCTATTTTAGATTTAAAAATGCCAGAGATGGATGGGTTACAGTTAGCTGAAGAAATTCGTAAACTTAGCCAATATCAAGATCTACCATTAATATTACTTAGCTCTATTGGTTTGCCATTAACATTAGATTTACTACCACGAATAAATTGGGCAGCAACATTACAAAAGCCAATAAAACAATCTCAACTTTATCAGGTATTATTTGGAATTTTTCAGAAACAACCCCTGAAATTAATAAAAAAAATGACGAATGATAGAACTCCAGAAATTCCTAAATTAGCTGAGGAATTACCTTTGCAAATTTTATTGGCAGAAGATAATAGGGTTAACCAAAAAGTTGCCTTAAATATTTTGAAAAAATTAGGTTATTTGGCTGATGTTGCTGCAAATGGCCTAGAAGTTTTAGAGGCTTTGAAACTTCGGAAATATGATATTATTCTGATGGATATGGAAATGCCAGAAATGGATGGTTTGGAAGCAACAAAGAAAATTTATGAACAATTTCCATCCACAGAAATACCTTATATTATTGCAGTAACTGCGAATGCTATGGAAACCGATCGGCAATTATGTTTTGATGCCGGAATGAATGATTATTTAAGTAAACCTATCCGGATTCAAGAGTTTATTGAAGTATTACGAAAATATCAGGCTCAAATTAAATAGATGTAGTATTAGCTCACGACTGGGAAGAGTTCATTAATTGATAATGGATAATTATCTCAAGAAAAACCGTAACGGAATTGAATATAAGGAAATATTCTAGCACTTTTTACCCTTTCAAGGGGAGGCTAATAAAGCTGAATCATTTAATTATTAATTATTAATTATTCGGTAAATTACTCTTAGAGATTACTCCCGGGGACATAGACTCTCAAGGCAAACATCTAACTCTTTTTACTATCTAACCATGAAAATAAAAAACAGAGAAAAATATTATATTATCAGGATTTGTTCTTGATTTAACAGTAAGGTAGTAATTAAAAAGCTGATTTAGGGTGAATAAAGTTGGAATAACCTAAATAATAAAATCTAAGTAGATATATTTCGTAATCCACGCATAGCAAATATAAATTAGGCAAATTTTCATAAAAAATGTAGAGATGGCACAAAAAACTTCAATAATTGATCTATCCCTAACACAAGCACAAACAATGAATATTAAGCAAGCAAAGAATTTTTTCAACTTAGGAAAAGTTTTAGCGAAAAAAGAAGAATGGGAGGAAGCGATCGCTGCTTACCAAAAAGCAATTAAGTTAGCTCCTGACTGGCAAGAGGTAAAACAGTATTTGACAGATGCAGAAAATCAACTTCAACAGCAAGAAGCTAATGAGAAGTTAACAATGGGGGAGCAGTTGGAGAAAATATCAGCCGGACAAGGGAAGTCAGAGTTAGAAAAAGTTGCTGTTGGTGAGACAATTAAAGTAGACTCAAATTTAGCAGAAGATTACCATTTAAAAGGTGATGCTTTAGTAGAAAAGGGGGAGAAAGAAAAGGCAATAAATGTTTATAAAAAAGCTGTAGAAATTCAACCTGAATCATGGGAAGTACATCATAAATTAGGTAATTTGTTGAATGAAAAAGAGGAGTTAGAAGCAGCGGTTGATGCTTATAATAAATCCATAGAATTAAATTCAGATTTTTGTTGGTCTTATAATAATTTGGGTGATGTTTTAGTTAAATTAGAAAAGAAAGAAGAGGCGATCGCGTATTACCAAAAAGTAATTGAGTTAGAGCCTAATTTTGCTTGGTCATATTATAACCTAGCAGAAGTTAGTTTACAGTTAGAATATTGGGATAAGGCTGTTGAAGCATATCGAAAGTTCATGGAAATTCAGCCTGATTTTTCCCCTAAAGTAGAAGAAAAATTAAATCAAGCACTACATAAGCAAGTTAAAGGTAAATTAGAACAAGCATTAAGTCATTATCGTCAAGCGATTGAGAATGATCCGACACATATTGAGAGTTATCAAAAGGCTTTGGAAATTGAGCCAGATGATCCTGAATTGTCTTTTGGGTTAGGAAATGCTTTAGTTGCTCAAGGTGAAGTAGAAAAGGCAGTCACAGCTTACCAAAAAGCTATTGAGCAAAATCCTCAGTTATTTCAGTATCATCATAAATTAGGGGAAGCCTTAGTTAAAGTGAACCGAGTAAATGAGGCGATCGCTGCTTTTCGGATAGCAGTAGAGCTGAACTCTCAAGCTGTTTTCTCTCTGTTTAACTTGGGAAAACAGCTATATAGACAAGACAAAATTGAGGAAGCTGTGTTTTTTTTGCGACGTACAGTAGAGATTTCACCCGGGTTAATTGAAGCTAAAAATATCTTAAATTCAGTTTTAAATAAAGAAAGTGAACCTAATGAAAATTTGGAGTCTGTTGAAGATAGGTATTGTCCAAAAGTTGAACCAAAATCAATTAATGATCAAATTGAGAATTTATTGAACAAGACAACAACAGAAGAAGATAAGAAAGAAAAAATTCTCTCTTTTCCTAAGATATTGGAGTTACAGGAGGATTTATCAAAAGGCGATGAAAATAATAAGCACTTATTAAGTCAGCATCGAATTCTTTTATTTGATACCAACAAGGAAACTAATAATTCATACATAATATTAGCTTTGACCAAAACTTTACAGCAAAATCAGAATGTTGACTTTTTAGTTGTGTGTGATTACAAAAACGCTTTAGCAACTTTTATAGATCGAAAGTGTGATACTTTGATTGCTGTTGGTGGAAGTGGAGGCGACTCAAGTATTCTGTCTAGGCTTGCAGCTTTGGCTGAATGTAGTGTGTTATGGACAACAGAAGACCCCTACGAAATTAGCCAAAATATAAAATTATCGGCTATGTTTGATTTAGTATTTAGTAATGATCTTGCTTGTGTGCCAGCCTATATGGGTAAAGCTAAACATCTACCGCTAGCTGCAAGTAAGAAGTACCACAATTTACCATTGAGAGAAGCAGACGATCTATACAGATATGACTTACTATTTTTGGGAACAGCATGGCCAAATCGGGTCAAGGTAATTAATAAGCTTCTTCGCTCGCTCAAACGCCCACTACGTCCAAAGATAGGTTTACCCTATAATCAGTTTCTTAAGACTCCAAAATTAGTTGACAAAAGTATTTACTACAACTGGCGTACTTCTAACCCAAATTTTACTAGATTTGTCAATACCAGTCGCATAGTTCTTTGCCTTTTTCGAGAGTTTGCAGCATCATCCACAAGTTTGTCTGTAGGTTCAACTCCACCTCCTCGTTTGTTTGAGGTTGCTCTATCAGGAGGTTTTCAACTAGCTCATTCTAGGGGCAAGGAAATTGCTCGTTATTTTGAGCCTGGAAAAGAGATAGTAATGTATGATAATGAGCAAGACTTAGTGGCCAAAGTAGAATACTATCTAGATAATCCGGAAGAGCGTATTCAAATAGCCACTTCTGCTCGTGAAAAAGCTTTATTAAGTCATCTTTATACACATAGAATAGAGGCTATACTAACCGAAGTAGAAGCTTTCAAAAAGAAAAAGCAACTAAAGAATCGCCACATTAATTTACAAGTTTCTAAACCAAAACATATCCTTTTAGTAACCCATAATGTTCAGACACATCGTCCTGGAGGAGGAGTAGAGGTATATCAGGAAGAGCTAAGACGAATGGATGGCTATTTGTTTTCTTATCTTTACCCAGATGATTCTTCAAATTATGTAGTCAAAAAACCAGACGGACAAGAGATAAAATATCCAGTTATAGAGCTATCTTCACCTAATTTTCTTTACGAAAATCATAGAGAAATTAATTTTCAGAGAATTTTAGTAGAGCATAAAATAGACTTAGTACATTTTCAACATTTGATTGGTCATCCCTTATCCTTGCCACTAATAGCAAAAGCAATGGGAGTACCAACTATATATACATTTCATGATTACTATTTATTATGTAAGAAGTTTAATCTAATTAATTATGAAGGAAAATTTTGTGATATTGCCAGAAAATCACCTGAAAATTGTGAAATTTGTTTATCTGCTGATGGTTTACCTTGGGGGTCACAAAATCGTCGTAGACAGTTTATGTATAAAGTCATTAGAAGTTTAGACAAAATTATTACAAATACTTCTTATTCTAGGAATTACTTTTTAAACCTTTTTTATGGGATTGAGCCAGAAAAAGTTGAGATAGTAGAGATGATGATGCCATTTTCTAATCGACAAATTATCGGTAAGCAAAAACGAAAAAAAATTAATGAAAAGCAAGTCGATCTAGATAACAATTATAAACCACTAAAGATAGTTATACCTGGCAATTTTACAGATGTCAAAGGTGGTCATAGTATGGTAAGAATCTTTAACGCTATGAGAAATGATAAGGTAGAATTCCATATTTTTGGTCGGGTACAAAGTGATTTGAGTGAGATTTTAAATATATTAAATATTCCAAATGTTACTGTTCATGGTGGATACAAACAGAATCAAATTTTCAAAATTCTTCAGGGGTTTGATGTTGCTATCCAAATTCCAATGTGGCCAGAAACATACATGATATCCCTAAGTGAAGTGTGGTATGCAGGAATTGTTCCTATAGTAACAGACCTTGGTGCTCAGGGGGAGAGGGTAAAGGATGGAGAAACCGGCTTAAAAGTTTCTGTGGAAGATGTAGGTATGGTAGTAGAACATCTGCGACAACTAAATGCAGATCGCCCTTATTTAGAAAAATTAAAAGAAAATATCAAGCAGATCAAAATCGTCAAGACTACAGATCATCTAGAAATGCTGAAGCCTATATATGAGAAGCTAGTAGATAAATATCCTGTTCCGCAGAAGGTTGACTGGGTATGTGAAGCTCAGGATTTTAATTTGCGTTTACAGGATCTTGGGATTAGGACAAACCATCCACGCTGGGATGTTGAAGATAATCTACAGGATGAAGAGCTTTCTAATTTGTCTTTAGAAAATTCAAAAGATGGACTTGAAGAAGATTTACCAGATGATTTGGCTCAACTTCCTGTGAAAGTTGCTAACTTAGAAGAAGGTGCTGTTTTTGGTATGTTAGACTTGATTTCAGATTGGGGAATTCAGGCTAAAAAAAATGAGGAAATAATTTCTGCTGAATCTAATTTAGAACTTTCTGGATGGGCTTTCGATCCTCAACAGAATGATTCACCTACAGGAGTATATCTCAAGATTAAGCGTGGAGAGATTTGTAAAGTAGCTTCTCTAGAAAGGGAAAAGATAGGAAATAAGAATCAACAGCTTAAGAATTATAAAAATGCAACTTTTTGTGGTTTTAGTGGAACCCTAGATCTAACTGAGCTGGTAAAAGGCTTGTATTCAGTTACCTTAATTCAAATTTACCCATCTAACACAGTATATTTTGAATTACCCTGGAAACTGTTAGTAGGGGTTGAAGATAATAATGAAGTGACTAAAATTGAAGCCCAGTTTGGTCAAAAGATATTTCAAGAACTGAGTGAAGATTTGAAAGATTTGCCATGGAGATATGTCAGTAGTGGAATTCATCTCGATAGGATATGTGATAAATACACATCAGATTTTCCAAAGCTAAAAAATGTAATACATATTCCCAAAGGAATAAGTTTTGAGATGTCTGGTTGGGCAATAGATTTTGAGAAATTAGAAATACCACCAAAGGCGCTAATCTGTTTCCAAAGCATTAATTCAGAGGAAAAATGGTTTTTACATACAAAACGGTATGTTCGCCCAGATGTGGCAGATTATTTCTCTGAGCAGACTTTTATTTATGCTGGCATATCTGCAAAATGTTCTTTGGATAATATGCCACCTGGTCAATATAAATTTTTAATTGCTCAGGTCTGCGATCAAGAAATTATTATCACTGATAGTCAAATCCAAGTGGCAGTAGGAACAATTGATACCAATCTAAATGAGTAGAGGTCAAGGTATGAAATTGGAAAATCAAAATTTTTCTTCGGTATTGGTTACAAGTACAATGCCAGATAGACTTAACAATAATGTGAGTATCCGTGATTATGTGATTAATGGGTTTGAGGTGGCTTTTCCCCAAGTACATCTTCAGAAAACTTCCATAGATGCAGCACCAGGAATGATACAAGCTAATAAGCCTGAATTAGTCTTAGCAATTGGTTCCCTCGCCATAGATAGTATAGACTTATGGAGTTTACGTCGAGCCTGCGACAAAGTTGGCGCGGTTTTAGCCTTCTGGCTGCATGATGACCCTTATGAGTTTGACTATTCTTTTAAAGTTGAAGGAATACCAGATGTGGTATTTACTAATGATGCCTGGGCGCTAGAACATTATCAACATCCAAATGTTTACCATTTACCTATGGCCGGATGTGAAAAAACACACTTCCGCCCCATTGAAGATAAAGAGCGTCCAATCACTGGTTTTTTCTGTGGTGTGGGTTATCCAAATAGGGTAACTATTTTTCGGCAGGCAGCAACTATTTTAAACCGCTTTAATACTGTGGTATTGGGGGATAACTGGCCATTAGACTTGCCATTTGCTCAAAATACACGAATTGAGCCATCATTATTTGCTGATTATGCTGCGGATTCATTGATTACTTTTAATATAGGTCGTTACTTTAACATAGCTAATCAACGCTATGCGCTAATGGCCTCAACTCCAGGACCGCGTACTTTTGAGGTGGCACTGGCAGGCTCGGCACAGTTATTTTTTGTGGATAGTTTGGAAGTTGAGGATTATTTTGAACCAGATTCAGAAATCATTCTTTTTGATTCCATGAAAGATATTGAAGAAGTATTTCAAAGAGCTGTGGATGAGCCGGAATGGGTTATAGGGATTGCTAGGCAAGCGCAACAAAGGGTTTTGAAAGAACATTGTTATCATCATAGAGTGGAGAAAATTATGGAAGCTTGTTATAGCATTATGCATTAAAATTAGGACGTTCTTCTATTGTATATTCTCTAGTTTGATATAAACTAAGGAAAAATGGTAGTCCTGTATAGTAATTGTGAATGGTTGGTGAAAGGTTTAGTGTACCATTGCCAAGAACATCACACACCACTACCGGAAAAATATATTGACTTATCAAAAAAATAAAAGAGTAATTTGTAGTGAGAAAAAAATGTCTATTAAAACGTGTGAAGTAATTATTCCTGCTCAGGTAGTAGATCAAAAAACCTACATTGTTTTGGGTGTTGCACGTAGTGGTACATCTATGATTGCAGGTTGTCTAAGAGAGTTAGGCATATTTATGGGAGAAATTGTTGCAGATAATCATGAAGATCCTGTATTTTTCAGTGATGATGTAGAAATACTTAAGAGAATAATTCTTGAAAGAAATAATAAATACGATAATTGGGGTTGGAAGGTTCCAAAAACTATGTTCCACATAGAGAATCTATTACCATTTATCAGAAATCCCCATTTCATTATTGTGACACGAGATCCATTTGATATTGCAAACTCAATGATGAAACGAGAGGCTATGCCTTTTGACTTGGCAATACAGCATATATTCATGGTTTACAAGCACCTGCAACAATTTGTAGAAAAATGTCTAGCTCCGTTAATGTTTGTGAGTTATAACCGTGTTATTGCTGATAAAGAAGCTTTTATTTGTGAATTAACAAGTTTTATTGGAAGTGAAAATTTATCCAAAGAACAGTTAAATCAGTTGCGTAATTTTATTGGCGGTAATTATCGATCAACATCTCTGGATAAAATGCAGCTTGCAAGTTTAGCCAAAGCAAAGACAGATCAAATGAATTTGAATCTCATTAATCAAATTCAGCAAAAGTCAATTAGAGTATTATCTCGTTGCAGAGATGAAATAAGCACTATTGAAAAACTTCAGGAAGAGATAGCCACAAAACAACTAACGATAAATTACAAAAGTCTTTACAGGTGGGAAGAGGGACTACAGAGAATACCCGAATTGAAGAATTTGATTGAATTATTATATCAAAAAATCTTAGATAAATTATCTTATAAAGATATCACTACAACTGAAGAGTTTCGTAAACAATGCGAGACATTACTAACAGATATTATTCTTGTTAGATACACAGGCAATCGTTTACTATATGAGCTGAACAAAAAGCAATAAATAGAAATTTAATTAAACACAAACTTAAACTTGTTAATTTATTAAATATTGTAAAATAATTATGGGTTTAGTCTGCTATCAAGTCCGTCATGGATATTTGTATCATTTTGACAAAGATAACACAATTGGTGCATCTTTAGCCTACTATGGAGAGTGGGCTGAAGCAGAAATCTACCTTTTAAGCAAAATACTCCAAAAGGGAGATCAAGTTCTAGATATTGGGGCTAATGTTGGCACTCATACTCTAGCGTTTGCAAGGCTGGTAACACCTCAAGGAAGAGTGATGGCATTCGATGCACAACAAAATATATTTCAAGTTTTGTCTGCAAACATGATTATAAATCAAATGTACAATGTGCAGTGCTTAAACGTGATGATGGGATCTGAAATTGGTGTACGCCACATTCCTGCATCTTCAATTGCGGATGCTACTAACTTTGGGGCTATGTCTTTTGTGGAATACAAAAATAGTAATTCGCAAGCTCTAAGTCCGATAAAGACAAATCGTCTTCTACCAATTACCATGATTACCGTGGATAGCTTGTCTCTCGAACGTTGCGCTCTTATTAAGGTAGATGTTGAAGGAATGGAATTAGATGTCTTCCAAGGAGCTATACAGACAATCCAGAGGTGCAGACCAACAATTTACTTTGAGCAAACAGGTGAAAAAAACCTTGCAGAAATTTTAAGCTTTTTTAGAGATTGTGAATATGGACTATTTTGGCACGTATCCAACCCTTTTAATGCAGCTAACTTTAATAAAAATTCTAACAATATTTTTGGCGGAACTTGCGAAACTAATATTATTGCTTTGCCAAAGGAACGTATTGAACAAGCAACTAAGTTAGGAGTAGAGGCAGATCGCTTAATGGAACCAGTTTTTTCACCACCTATTCCCTCTTTAGCTGTTCAAGGTTGGAATTTACCTCAAGATGCCTATAAAGACCTTGAACAACCAAAAAAGCCCTTTATGATTACAGATAATAACTCTGTTCCTTCTGAGCAGTTGGAAAAGCTTCAACTTGAGTATAATGACCTGAGAGAAGATCGAATTAAAGCACAAGAGATAATGGAAAATCAGGCAAGGGAAATCACTAGGCTCAACAGTCTAGTTAATAGTTAATAAACTTTAGATGGCAATTGTTTATGGTAAGAGTATTTAAGAGAATTTACTCTACAAAATTAAGATGAGTTTTTCATTATCAAAAGATAAAAAATACGGATATAAAATTACTAAATTATATCAAGTTATTCAACAAAATCCAAGTGTTCAATCTTATTGCTACCTGGGAGAAGCACTTATCCAGAGACAACATTGGGCAGAAGCGATCGCCTCTTACCAACACGCTCTCGAACTAAACCCTAACCTCCCAGGAATACATCAAAAAATTGGGGATGCTCTACAACAACAAGCAAAAGCAGAAAAAACTAATCTGCTTAACTATTACAAACAAAAAATTCAACAAAACCCAGACGATCTACAAACCTACTATCAAGCATTAGAAATTTCTCCCAATGATACCGAAATTTACCTGGAGTTAGGAAAAACCTTTGCCAAAAAAGGACTTTTTGATCGCTCTCAACTCGCTTATCAAAAAGTTCTTCAACTGCAACCCAACCATCCCTTAGCAGAGAATTTTCAATCTGCTCAAAATTCCTTCAGCTCCCAAACCCCATCTTTTCCTCAAACTCCCCAACTAGATCAAGCAAAACAAACTCTTGATACTCTTAACCAAATCACTCTTGATAGTTTCCTCAATACTAACTCTCAACTAAATTTTCCCCAGGTTGAAAATCCAGAAATTAGCATTATTATTATTCTCTATAACCGAGCAGAAATAACTTTAAGCTGCTTATACTCCCTTCTGAGAAACCCCTTTCAATCTTTTGAACTGATATTAGTCGATAACAACTCCACTGATACCACCCGTCAACTGCTACAACAGATAAACGGGGCAAAAATTATCCTTAATCATCAAAATCTTCATTATCTCCTGGGATGTAACCAAGGTAGCAAAGTTGCCCAAGGAAACTATTTCCTATTTTTAAATAATGATGCTCAAGTTTTAGGTAATAGTATCCCCTCCGCTCTCGAAACCATTAAATCTTCAGATGATATTGGTGCAGTCGGTGGAAAACTCATCCTTCCCGATGGTACCCTCCAAGAAGCGGGAAGTATCATTTGGCAAGATGGAACTTGCTTAGGATATGGACGTGGAAACTCCCCCACTGCGCCAGAATATCAATTTCAACGTACTGTTGATTATTGTTCCGCAGCTTTTCTCTTAACTCAACGAGATTTATTTTTACAATTAGGAGGGTTTGATGAAGATTATCAACCAGCTTATTTTGAGGAAACTGACTATTGTGTACGACTGCAAAAATTAGGCAAAAAAATTATTTATGATCCTAATGTAAATATTCTCCATTATGAGTTTGCTAGTTCCAGTAATACAGGTTCTAGCGAACAGGCGATCGCTCTAATGGAAAAAAATCAAAAGATATTTCAACAAAAACAGCAAGACTGGTTTCCATCTCAATATCCTACCGAACTCAAGAATTTAATATTTGCTCGTACTCAACCTAGAGAAAAACCAAAACGCATATTATTTATTGATGATCGAATTCCTCATCCTTGGTTAGGTTCGGGTTATACCCGCAGTCATTCTATTCTTTGTAATCTTATTAAATTAGGCTATTTTGTCACCCTTTATCCAGGGGACTTGCGTTATATTGAAGATTGGTCAACTATTTATTCTGATATTCCCCAAACTGTTGAAGTTATGCGAGGATATGGATTAATTATGTTAGAAGATTTTTTAAGAGAACGCCAAGGATATTATGATTTAGTTTTTATTAGTCGCCCCCATAATATTAAACATTTAAACTCTATTTTAGCGAAAGAAAATATACTCAAATCAGCCAAAATTATTTATGATGCTGAAGCAATTTTTAGTATTCGAGATTATGAATATAAACGTTTAAATAAAATTAATTTTACTGAAATAGAACGTCAAACAGCTATTCAAGAAGAAATCAAATTAGCAAAAAATAGTCATCATATTATTACCGTTTCCTCCCAAGAAAAACAACAATTTATTGAGCAAGACTATGCCGATGTCAGTTTATTAGGTCATTGTCTGTCAATTAATCCTACTCCTAAAACTTTTGCAGAAAGACAAAATTTACTATTTGTGGGTTCAATTTATGAAAAAGAATCTCCTAATGCTGATTCAATTTTATGGCTAACCTATGAAATATTTCCTCTAATCCAGAAACAACTTGATCAAGATATTGAATTGATAATTATTGGGAATAATACTGTAGAAGAAATTGCACAAAAAATAAATATTTTAAACAATCCATCCATCAAAATTTTAGGAAAAGTAGATGATTTAACGCCATTTTATAATCAGGCGAAATTATTTGTAGCCCCCACTCGATATGCAGCAGGAATTCCTCATAAAGTACATGAAGCAGTAGCTCATGGTTTGCCAGTTGTAACTACATCTTTAATTGCTCAACAGTTAGAATGGAAACATGAAACAGAATTATTAGTTGGGGATGATAAGATAAATTTTGCTCAACAATGTGTCAAGCTTTATCAAGATTCAGCTTTGTGGAATGAACTTAGAAAAAATGCTATGAAGCGAGTTGAAACTGAATGTTCTCCTAAATTTTTTTCAGAAATATTAAAGTCTATATTAAAATCTTTGGAAAATTAGAGAGGGATAGGTTTGTTCTATCAACGGGTGAAAAAACTCCCTTCTGATTTTACATCTTTCTACATATTTTAGTCAACAGTTAATCACCTCTAGGTTTGTCGTCCTGCCAAGCCAAACAAAGCTTGTGGTGTGGCCACAAATTCAATGGCTGCATTAGTTGGATGCTCCTTTAGTGGCTATCAAGTACATTTAAGAGCAAAATTATACTAATTGAAGAAATAATGAACGCCCCTAATAAACTGAAAGAATAGGGTAAAATTAAAGCAGTAGGTGTTTGTAAATTTTTGAAAGGGAATTGCTATTATACTAAACTTGAATTTGACAGGTATTTTCCCCTTCAAAAAATCATCAGGTGCAAAAAATGAATGTTAAGCAAGCAAGGAATTTTTTCAGCTTAGGAAAAGTTTTAGCGAAAAAAGAAGAATGGGAGAAGGCAATCGCTGCTTACCAAAAAGCAATTAAGTTAGCTCCTGACTGGGAAGAGGTAAAACAGTATTTGACAGATGCAGAAAATCATCAAAGACAGGAGAAAATAGTCAATAGTCAACAGCAGCAAGAGGCTAATGATAAGTTAATAATGGCGGGGCAGTTGGGGAAAAGATTACCCACACAAAGGAATTCAGATTTAGAAAAAATTGCTGCTGGCAACACAATTAAAGTAGACTTAAATTTGGCGGAAGATTACCATTTGCAAGGTGATGCTTTAGTAAAAAAGGGAGAAAAAGAAGAGGCAATAAAGGTTTATAAAAAAGCGGTTGAAATGGAGCCAGAATTATGGGAAGTGCATCATAAGTTAGGGAATTTATTGCAGGAACAAGAAGAGTTAGAAGAAGCTATTGCTGCTTATAATAAATCTATAGAATTAAAGTCTAATTTTTGTTGGTCTTATAATAATTTGGGGGATTTATTAGTTAAATTAGAGAAGTGGGAAGAGGCCGTTAGTGCTTATCGTCGGGCTGTTGAGTTGAATCCTAATTTTCCTTGGGGTTATTATAAATTGGGGGATGTGTTGGTTGAGTTGGAGGATTGGGAAGGAGCAGTAGAGGTTTATCGTCAGGTAATTAAATTGGAACCAACTTTAGTAGGAGTCCATGAAAAGTTAGCAGATGCACTTCATTATCAAACTAGGTTAGCGTCAAAAGAAATAGTTGATTCCTACAAACAGGCCATCAAGGAAAAACCTGATGATTTTGATAATTACTATAAAATTCTAGAAATTATACCTGATGACTATCAAACAAACTTACAGTTAGCTCAAGCTTGGGGGCGTAAGGGTGATTGGAATCAGGCAATAGTTTTTTGCAAGAATGCGATCGCAAGTCAGTCTAATGGAGTAGATGCACATATATATTTAGGTGATGTTTTAATTAACCAAGAGCATTTCGATAGAGGGATAAACAGTTATTATCAAGCTTTAAGATTTGCTCCGAATAACTGGGAGGTTTATCTCAAGTTAGCAGAGGCGCAAGAAAAACAGAAAGATATAACAGCAGCAGTAGCAAGTTATAAAAAAGCTTCAGAAATTAAACCAAATCTGCAAATACAGGAAAAACTTGCACTTCTGAGTGAAAGTCAAAATCCACATATTCATATTGAAGCGAAAAGTTCTGACAAAAATATTGCCACAGAACTACCAGAAAATTATGTGGAGTTAGGTCGAAAATTATCAAAAGAGGGTAAGTTAGATGAAGCTGTAGATAATTATCAAAAAGCGCTACAAATTAATTCTACTTTGTGGCTAGTTCATCACGACTTGGGAGATATTTTGCGTAAACAGGGAAAACTAAATGAAGCGGTTAATTGTTATCGTCAGGCATTAAATATTAATCCTAATTATTTTTGGTCTGTTTATAATATGGCAAAAGTTTCTGTTACACAGGAAAAATTATCTGAAGCGATCGCCTCTTATCGTCTTGCTTTGAAATTACAAGCAAATAACGATAGACTACAAGAAGAATTAGATAAACTATTACAAAGAATCGACACTGGAGAGACGCACAATCAAGAAGTTAATCCTACTACAGAATTTATTGATAATTTGCAAGAATCTTGGTCTGACTGGAAGTTTGCTCAGAAGGTTAAACTACTGGATCAAGGTAAAATTATAATTCAACAAAACACCAGTACACCGGGTATACAAAAAAATATTACTGCTGTTGAATCTGACTGTTTTTACTTTATAGAATACGAACTAAATACCAAATTGGAACGAGGAAAAATATTTATATCGGTTACAGATTTAGACAATAATTTGCAACTAATTTCCCATGAGTATTTGAACCAAACTGGTACTCAAAATGTTAAAGGTAGTTCGCTTTTCAGAACAGCTTTGAAAACCAAAAACTTAACAATAGGTTTTCTAGTAGATCGACCACAGATAGATGACCGAGTAGATTTTCAATTTATTAAATTAATTAAAGTTGCTGGTTCTAGAAAATTTAATTCTTTAGATTATGAAAATACAAAAATATTAAAATCAAAATCAGTTACAACTGTGGCTTGTCTGGCATCTGTCGGCGAACGGAAAAATATGCTATTTGATGTGGTAAATTGCTTCTATCCTTTTGTTGATAAGATATGTGTTTATCTAAATAATTACTCTACCGTTCCAGATTTTTTACACGATCCTAAAATTGAATATGTCACGTCGCAAGATAGTGGTGATTTTGGAGATGCAGGTAAGTTTTATTGGGTAGAAGATAAATCCTTCGATGTTATGTGTATACTCGATGACGATCTCTTATATCCTCCAAACTATGTATGTAAAATAATCGAGGGTTTAGAAAAATACGACGGTAATGCAATTATTGGTTGTCATGGTGTTTTTATTAAGCAACCCTTGACAGATTATTACGAGCAGAAAAATAGATACCCATTACCATTTTCTCATGCTCTTAACATCGATCGACAAGTTCATATTCTGGGAACAAATACGGTGGCTTTTGTAACTAAAAATCTTTCAATAAAAAGGAAAGATTTTTTATTTCGTAACTCTGCTGATATATGGTTAGCGTTGTATGCAAATGAGCGTTCTATACCTTTAATTTCTGTAAGTAGACCGAGAAATTGGGTAGTACAAAATAATAGCGATGTCAAGATTAAAACTATATATGACGAATCCCATCAAAAAACTAATTCCCGCTTTGATTCTAGTTTTGTTCAAAGTCATGCTCTGCGTGCTTATAGTCCTCTAACGATTAAACCAAGTGTTTGCCAAGGAATTGCCAAACCTAAATTCATATTTGCCATCAAAACTTGGAATAGAGTGGATTATCTAAAACAGTGTGTTGATAGTTTTTTAATGACAAGAAGTCTAGACTTTGAATGGGTTGTTATTATCGCTGATGATGGTTCTACTGATGGGACAGTTGGTTATCTTGAAACTCTGACAATTCCTCATGAACTTCATGTAATTTATAATCATGGAGTTTATGCTTGCGGTCAAACAAATACAATTTTTGATTTAAGTATATTGATAGGATTTGATTTGGCGTTTCATGCTGATGATGATGTATTTTTTACTAAACCTGGGTGGGATAATTTATATGCACAAGCAGTTAAATCTAGTGGTTACGAACATTTATGTTACAGGAATTGGCAACAATATCTAAATTTAAAAAGAAAACAGTCCGATCCAAATTTCCAATTAGCTGAACCCACCTATGATTCTTCAGGTAAATGTGAGTCAATTGTGGATGTTTTCTCTTGTGATGGAAGTTTCTTTACTATTACTCCAAATATTATTAACCGAGTAGGTTATACTGATGAAAAAAATTTTCCAATTAGAGGACAGTGGCATATAGACTATTCTGCACGGTGCGTCAGAGCTGGTTTTAATACAAAAAAACATTTTTTCGATGCTAAAAATAGTAATGAATATATAGAACTGCAAGCTAATTCAGAAAGTTACAGATGCAGTTTACCTTGGAATGATAACTATAAAAAAACCAAAGAACCCCAAGAATTAGAAAGACGAAATTTGATTGTTAAAAATCCAGATAGAATTTATGTTTCTCGAAAAGGAAGGGCTTTTATTGAGGAAAAGCTAAATCAAAAGTTTACTGAGCGCAAAATTAACTGCGTTTATAATTTTACTCATGTAAATGATGTATTTGAAAAAGTGTTTGTTCTTAATCTTGATAGTAGACAAGATCGTTTAGAAAAAGTTTTATGGCAAACTAAAAAACTAGGTATAGAATTTGAACGTTTCTCTGCAGCTGATGGTAAAAAAGAACCAAGTCTTTCAGAATATAAAGAATACTCTCAACAATCTCTAGTCGATTTTCCTCTTCGGCATCCATTTATTTCAACATGGAAAGACTTTTATACCAACGAAAATACCAGTATAATTAGCAAAGTTGCTTTTGTTGAAAATAAAAATAGAGCGAAGGCGATCGCTTCTGCGGGAGCGTGGGGCTATTTAAAGTCTTATATTGCCATATTAACAGAGGCGATGCGCAATGATTACGAATCAATTTTAGTGTTTGATGATGATGTTATTTTCCACAATGATTTTAACCAATTATTTTCTCAAATATATAAACAACTACCTGACAATTGGATGATACTGCAATTGGGGGCACTTCAGTATGATTGGGGTAATGATTGGATTAGCTGGCAGACGAAAAATTTGTACTCTTGCAATGGTTCTAGTGTTGGTTCTCATGCAGTTGCTATAAATTCCTCCGCTTATCCAATACTGTTGAATTATTGCTTGCTTTATAATTTGCCATTCGATATTGGTCCTTTGACAGCAGTTCAAAATCAATATCCAGATAGATGTTTTGTATTTTATCCTAACTTGGCAATTCAAGATGTTTCAGAAAGTGATATATCTTCTTCTGAAAAACAGTCACAGGAAGCAATAAAAGAAAATAATGTCTATCGTTGGCATCTGAAAAATTATGGTATTTATCTTTAAAGTTTGGTAATATAATGGTGCTTTAGTTTACAAAACAACTACAAATTTGACAGATGATAGATTTTAAAGAACTGCATGAGAATGCTGTACCTATAAATAGTAAGGAGGAATGCCAAATTAAATGCAACTCTAATTTAGGTTGCAGATTAAGCGGTTCGCTTTTTTTTGAAAACAACATAAATATAGTGAATAGTGAAGTTATTTCATCAAAAGAGCTAGGGGTTTTTGTCGGTAGGTATTCATATATTAATCCTCATGGAATTATTAGAGATTGTTGTATTGGCAGATATTGTTCGATAGGTCGTCGTGTATCAATTGCTCCTATAAATCATGATTATCATTATTTATCAACTCATCCTTTTTCATCAGATTGTATATCTCCCAAAACTGAACTGACGAAAAAAGAACTGGAGGAATCTGTTTTAGCAGTCGGAAAAAAGCTGAAAAATGTTTTACCACTTACTACTATTATGCACGATGTTTGGATTGGAGATGGAGCAATAATTTTAACAGGAGTTAAAATAGGTGTTGGAGCAGTTGTAGGAGCTAATGCAGTAGTTACTAAAGATGTACCACCTTATGCTATTGTGGCAGGAGTGCCTAGTAAAATAGTTACTTTCAGATTCAGGGATAATATAATAGAAGATCTACTCGAAAGTGAGTGGTGGAATTTAACCCATGAAGTAATAGTGCAAAATGTACCCGCTCGAAATATAATAGAGTCTTTGCATTGTTTAAAGCAATTAAGGCAAGACAAAAAAACAGAAAATATCTATGTAGAAAAGATTTTTAGGATCACTAAGTGATTTTGATTAATTTCTATTAAAAAACTTAATTACAAAAGGAAGATATAAGATTTATGCAAGTTAAACAGTCTAAATGTAATATTTGTGATGGTGAAGAATTTATTGATGGTCCTGGTGGACGCTTGTCTGGAACTGGTCTACAACCAAAGTGTAAAAAATGTGGTTCCCTGGAAAGACACAGAGCAATTAGAGATTTTTTTATTCAACTTAAAAAAGTTTCACAACTTGAAACATACTCTTGTTTGCAAATTTCATCTGACCTTAGTATAGAACCAAGTTGGTTTGACTACCATGAACTTTCTGTTTATGGCAGCAAGAATTCCATAGACATCCAAAATATAGAAAGACCAGACAATTCTTACGATATTGCGATATGTAATCATGTTCTCGAACACGTTCAAGATGATGTTAAAGCATTAAGGGAAATTCTGAGAATATTAAAACCAAATGGATTACTAGAGTTATCAGTTCCTAGTCCATATTATCAGAAAACAACTAATGATTGGGGTTATCCAGATAATAATCAGCATGGTCATTATCGAGTTTATGGTAAAGATATAGAAAACAAATTTCAACAAAATATAAATTATCCGTATTTATCTTGCACAATTATCGATCCAGTAACAGAGGAGAAAGATATTTTGTATGCATACAGTAAAAGTTTGCAGGTTTTGGAAAAAATCAAAACGATGCGCGATCGCAATCTCTACTTAACTGAAATATTTGTTCCCAATGGATATACAGAACCAAAGCAGGAAGATAATGATATTAGATATGCAAACCTTGCCGAAAGAGTTGTAACTCCTACAAATATTCCTGGTTGGTATTTGAAGACCCATGTTGATTTCTTTAACTTTATGATTACATATTTGCCACAGCAATGTACTGTCCTTGAGTGCGGTGTATTCTTTGGACGTTCAACAATTGATGTGGCAAAACGTTTACAATTGGCTGGAAAAAAATTCCACATTTTTGCAGTTGACTCTTTCTTCTGGGGCGGTTGGATCAAAAGGGAGAATTTTCTCAGTGAAGAACTAAGACATGAATTTGACAGAGTTGTTTCGGAATGTGGAAAAGATATGTTAGAAATATTCCGTCATTATCTATTGAAATATAATTTTGAAAATGTTATTACACCAGTCAAATCTCTAATTGTGGACTACGCTGAAAAAGTGGAAGATAATTCGATAGATTTATGTTACATAGACTCATCTCACGAATATCAAAAAACTATAAATGAAATAAACGCATTGCTACCAAAAATCAAAGTTGGTGGATGGCTCTGTGGAGATGATTATGATAAAGAAGCTGTCAAAAATGCGGTACTAGAAACAATTCCTCAAGCTAAAGCTTGGGATAATGGCCGTATATGGTATTTACAAATCCAGGAATAATATTGAGTGCTGACGAAGAGTTAAAAAAACTTTTTTTCCGGCGTTGCATATTTGGAGGATGAATTATAGTTTTAGAGAAAGAGAAAGTAATACCATCTCAGGTTGAATAATTAGACTTTGGTCGAAGGAAGGCAGAAGGAATCCCCCCTATCCCCCTTTGAAAGGTGGGAGGCAGAGGGCAGAAGGTTTTTTTCCAATTATAACTTAATTTTATACACAAACGATGCTACCAGAAATGATATAAAAGATGGGATTTACCTTTTCTGAAAAGATTCATCCCTTAGTTCAGCTACGCCTTTTTTCCTCTTACCAAGTTTTGCCATTCTGGTAATTCGCTTAAATATAAAAAGTCTATTTCATGGTTGCGATCGCTTGAAAATAGTGTAAATTTACTCACCCAATCGGCTATTGTTTCCCCTCTCCAATAGGGGGTGTATTTCAGTGAATCTCTTAAATACTCTGCCATTCCTTTGTAGTTACCATGATAATACTGATACCAAGCAACCCAGACTAGAGTATGATAACGTACTTCTGGCTCAATTTGACATATAGATACAGGTAAATCATCTCTGGCAAAAAACTTATCTAGAACCACGATCGCATACTGTCCCTGTTGTCTACTATTAGCAGTAGTATTACCTTTATGTAGCCGATAGGCGACAGCTATTTCGCGCAACCATTCAAACTTACAACCCTCAATAGCCAAACGCAATACTAGATCGACATCATGGCATTGTCGCAAAGCAGCATCAAATCCACCAACAGACACTAACCAACTACGACGCACCATCATCGTACTGGTAAGTACAGGTTTCCACTTTAACCAAGTTTCTAAATCAAGTTTTGGCGCGTATTCCCAAGGATGGATATCTGATATACCTTTGCCGTGTATATCTACTAACTGCCAACCTGTATGAACGCTGCCTAACTCAAAATCTTGATTAAAATAGGTAACTTGTTGTGATAGTTTGTCTGGCGAGTTAAAAAAATCATCTGCATCCAAAAAAGCAATTAAATCCCCCTTGGCTGCTTCAATTCCTCTGTTACGGGCAGCAGCAGAACCTTGATTTCTTTGATAAATATAATTAATTTTGTTTGAATAACATTCTAAAGTCTGCCGAGTACCATCGGTAGAGCCATCATCAACTACAATAATTTCATAATCAGTATAGCTTTGATTTAATATACTTTTGATAGCTTGAGCAATGTAATGCTTTTCATTGTAAACAGGGAGGACTACACTAACTTGTGGGATATTCTTAATTAAAAACATTAGCTATCTTTTCATCAAACCTATATCATATCAAAAAAAGCGATCGCTTTTTTTGAGTAAGCGATCGCTCTGTAAATATATCACAACATCGTTGCTGTTTAGACTAAAGTCAAATCATTGGTAATAACACTATAACCTTCTGCATAAGAACCTGGATTAACTACGGAGTTGACGCTGCCATCATTATTCATCAACCAGATTCTGTTATTGCCATCAGTGCTGTTACGCCA
>NZ_JBNHER010000252.1:0-4352 GCF_050015975.1 Dapis purpurea BLCC-M126
TTCTTGATGCACGAAAAGACTTAACTTGCATAATTATATAGATCTCAAATGGGTTTTATAGAAATGGTCTAATGATTTTATACTTTTCTCTGTCCTAACCGCTCTGGCAGTTGCTATATACGGCTGACGCCATGCTCCGCGTTTAATGTCGCACAGGGAAACCCCATAATCCTTCTACTCCGTTAATACCTCGGGAGCCGATATACACTGCCACAATTTATCGAGTCATCGCATCTATAAGCTAACCAAACCCATTGCTTGTTTCCTTTGTGTCTAATTCTCAGAGTTAATCCTTTATAATGTATGCTTCACATTAAATTAGCGTGGGTAAACAATTTTGTTTAGGTAATTAATTGCTATTTATAACTATTTGCTCAAGAATTATTTTTGAGTCTTTGAGCCTAATTTAGAACTATTCTAAGATGTGAAATTGTGGCACTCAGATAGAATAAATTTGCTTTATTTTTCAATATTAAGTTTTTTAGGAGTTAGGAAAAAATTGGTTAAACATGGGGAGATGAAATAGATAATGCATTAAATTTGAGGGTATATTTTTTTTCTCAAAACTAATGCTTAGATGGTTAAGATACTTGCATATAGTAATTATATAGATATCAAACTGGTTTTGTACAAACAATGTTTTCAAATTTGAGATAAGATTCGATTTATTTAGTTAAATTTAAAAAAAGCACTATTTATTGTGAATCAAGGGTATTAAATTTTAGGCAGGCACATAAAATAAATTACAAATCTATACAAACCGAATTCTTGGGTTTATAAAGATTGCACCTAATTAGAATAGGTAAATAATTTTGTTTAGGTACTTATTATACCGAGGGATATCCTGAAAGTTAAGCATCTGAAAAAGTAATTACTATACTAATTTTTTAGATGCTCACTATAATCATAGTAATTATATAATGCTAAAGATACCAGTCCTAAATGAGTCGGAATAAGTTTAAATTTATCAGATAACATTAAAACCTATCTTCTGACTGAATCATGTTATAACGACTTTGTATTTTAGAATAGTCTAAATCACATAATTCATATGGAATTCCTAATATGTCAATTTTACTCAGTTAGGTAGGAATAAGAAAAAAATAAAACCGGATAAAATTAATTACGCTCAAGAGGTTTGAGTTTCAAAAACCAAAATTCCCCGGTTTTGTTTAATTTATGTTCCTGAAAGATTGATTTTCTGTTAGGGCATTAGTAGTGGAAAATTTTAATTGAATTATTTCTATGAATACAATAGTAATTAAAATAGGTACTTCTAGCCTAACTAATTCAGAAACTGGAAATTTAGCCTTATCCACAATTTCTAGCTTGATTGAAACTGTTACTAATTTAAATCGCCAGGGACATCGAGTAGTTTTAGTTTCATCTGGATCTGTTGGTATAGGTTGTGATATCTTAGGGTTAACCGAAAAACCTCGGAATATTTCTATGAAGCAAGCAGTAGCAGCAGTTGGTCAAGGACGACTAATGCGTGTTTACGATGACTTGTTTTCATCTTTACAACAGACAATTGCCCAAATTTTACTTACTAGAAGTGACCTAACACGACGTAGTAGTTATGTCAATGCCTACAACACATTTCAACAATTGTTGCGACTGGGTATAATCCCAATAGTTAATGAAAATGATACTACTGCTGTCGAAGAGCTAAATTTTGGGGACAATGATACTCTCTCAGCTTTAGTTGCTAGTCTAGTAGAAGCTGATTGGTTATTTATATTAACTGATGTTGACAGATTATACTCAGCCGATCCGAGAAATAATCCAGATGCTTTACCTATTAGCTTGGTAGAGCGAATCGAACAACTCGAAGAACTTCAAGTTCAAACTGGGGAATCTGTTAGTGGACGAGGAACTGGCGGAATGATTACAAAAATTGAGGCTGCTAAAATTGCTACTGCTGCTGGAGTCCGAACTGTAATTACCGATGGTAAACTACCCACTAATATACATAAAATCCTCAGTGGAGAATCTATTGGCACCCAGTTTGAACCCCAACCACAACAAGTAAATGCTCGCAAACATTGGATTGCCAATGTTTTAGTTCCGGCAGGCCAACTCTATCTAGATCAAGGTGCAGTTAAGGCCATTTCTAAGTCTGGCAAATCCCTATTAGCTGCTGGTATTACTCAAGTAGAAGGGGAGTTTAATTCATCAGATGCTGTAAAGCTATGCAATGAAGAAGGTGAGGAAATAGCTAGGGGACTTGTGAACTACAGCAATGTTGAATTGCAAAAAATTCTAGGTTGTCGCTCAGAAAATATACCTGATATTTTGGGCTATGCAGGAGCTGAAACAGTTGTACATAGAGATAATCTTCTGATTACAAATTAAATCATTGTTTCTGGTGGAGCGATATCTGAAGCAACAACTACACTACCTGCGATAGATTTTAATCCTGGTGTTTGAGTAGTTTCTAAATGGCGATTTGAGTGGGCAACTGAATCAGGTTGTTCTAGTGTATCTGGAATCATATTTGCTCCAGGACTTGGTTGTTGAGACATCCAACTTAGTCCACTTACTGCTCCAGCCATTAAAGCTGTATAACCTAAATATAAGTAGGCTGGATGTAAATAAAATCTCAAATCTTGATTAGACTTAGACCAAGATGGCATTAAGCCTTGAAGTGAATTAGAAATAGGTAAGGCTGCTGCTAAAGTTACTCCATCAAATCCTAAAGCGTTGCCAAGACGAAAGATGAATCCTCGAAGATATACATCTTCTGGTAATTTTTCTGTTTCGCCTTTCTCTATTGCTTCTAGGTAATGAAGTGGCACAAAGGTTTGTTTATGAATTTGTTTCATAGATAAACAACGCATTTTTCGGGCTTTTTGTAGTTTTTTGCCAAGTTCCTGTAGATATGTATTTTTTTCCTGAAGTTCTAAGGCTACTTGTTCTGCTTTTGTCAGCTTTTTATTCCATTTCAGTAGATTATTTTTTGGTTTAAACTCTTGAGAGTAATTACTGTTATTTTCTGAAAGATTAGTGTCTGTATTATCGGAATTAATAGATACTGGTATTGATTCAGTTGGAGTTTCTGCTTCCATGGCATTAGTTAGGTTTGTAGTCATTTTTTCTTGAACCTGATCTTGATTTTTAGGGATTAACTGTTCCTGATATTTCTGTTGAGAAAGAGGATTTTTTTCCTGCTCATCTATATTATTAGCCTGAACATCAATTAGATCTGTTGAAGACTCTTGTTTATCTGGTATTAATGTTCTAGTTAAATTTTTGAGTCTGAGTTTGATTGCTTCAGATCCTAATGCTTCGATTTGAGCTTCAATTTGATCCACTGCTTCTTCTAGGGTATTTTTTAAGTTTATCAACATAAGACTGTAAATTTGGCTAGTTTGGATTTCAGCTTCGATATTAGTAGGTAGCGATATAGCTACCGCTAGGCTCCGCCAACGCCAACTATCTTGATGTATTTCTATGGGAATATGTCCAGAAAAACTATGGCTAGATGCAAGTTTGAATTCCATGATTATGGTTTTAGTTTTATTGATACTTAATAGGAGTAATCTAAGTAATTTATTCTATGAGTTAGTTGTGATTCCGGATTAATAACTATGAAGATTTACACCAGTTTTTACATTGGTTAGATACAAAGTTTTAAGACTTTAGGGAAAAGAAAACACAGGTTAAAATGAGACTCTACTTTACTATCCTGAAAAGTTCTGTAACCCACATTCCGCAGGTCAAATTGTAATATTAAAAGTAGTATAAAAATCGGTAGCTTAGTAAGTATTTATACTGTATAAATCATCTTCATTGATCTTTCTCTTTTGTCAAATTATCAGGAAAATATTAAGTATAAATGCTTACTTAATTGTTTAATCATTAAGTTACCACTATGATTTTTTCCTGACTCCTGATTCCTGACTCCTGACTCCTGATTTTATACTACATATTGAAATATTGAAGTACGTAATGTAGTCTGTAATTTTTGTTGTTTGTAGAATTTTCTGACTAGTAAATTTTCTTCTTATAGAGAAAATTTTCATCATAAAGATTACATTAACACGACAAAATATAGTACAAAAAATAGGAGACAGGAGATAATTATAGTGGTCAAGAGGAGTAAGTAATTGAGTATTTATACTTAATATTTGGGGTTGGTGATTAGGTAATGTTCTTCAATATTTATGAACTGTACAACTATAGTTTTTTCATAGATTTTTAAGACAAAAGCATTACACATTCACCAACGCCTAATATTTTCCCGCTCGTCTGGCTCCTCAGAAAGGTCAAATGCAGGAGCTATATAGTATAAATACTTACCGAATTATTAATTATTAATTGTTAATTAAATAATTGTGGTTTAAAGCCTC
>NZ_JBNHER010000253.1:0-19635 GCF_050015975.1 Dapis purpurea BLCC-M126
TTTCCGACCGCTCTCTTGGTCGATTGGATATGGCGAGGTTTCCTCGCCATCCCTCGACCGCTTTTTCCCCTATCCAAGGGGAGGCTTTAAACCACAATTATTTAATTAACAATTAATAATTAATAATTCGGTAAGAGGGAAAGGGTAAGGAGTATGGGGAGGGTGGGGAGATGGGGAGATGGGGAGATGGGGAGTTGGGGAGTTGGGGAGTTGGGGAGTTGGGGAGTTGGGGAGTTGGGGAGATGGGGCGATGGGGAGATGGGGAGATGGG
The DNA here is from genome assembly GCF_050015975.1 of Dapis purpurea BLCC-M126. Lineage (NCBI taxonomy): Bacteria > Bacillati > Cyanobacteriota > Cyanophyceae > Oscillatoriales > Microcoleaceae > Dapis > Dapis purpurea. Next base: position 272 of record NZ_JBNHER010000253.1, read on the forward strand.
GAGTTGAGGAGATGGGGAGATGGGGAGAAATTGAAATACATCTCTGTGTTGAGGGAAAGACTTGAGATTTTATTAATAAATAATTATCTGAACTTGATATTGCCGAGGAAATGGAGGAAAGTATTTTTTTGATAATTATCAGGAATTACACACCCAACCAAAAAACCGGGTTTTTTACCCTGATTATTTTCAAATGAGGAACTTTACTAGAGAAATTCCCTTTCTGGGTAAGTCATAGTAATTTTTTTACGGTTTTGGTTGATTTTCTGGTGAAAAAGATTTTTATAGCGGCCGTCATTATTAGCGCTGGCATTCTCGCTCCTCTCAAGTTTAGTCACAACAAGAATTTAACTTCTGAGTTCTGACTTCTAACTTCTGACTTGAGCTATATAATGCCATTTTATAATTTGGCCAATGGCTAACTTTCCAGAAATACTTATAGATGTTAACTAGCGATTTACTATTAGCTAAAATTCCTAGGGTTTGAGTTTCCCATATTTATCAACTTCCGACTAAAACTGGAGTTTAGACTACCGAAGAATTTTTGATGAAAAACATCTAAAAGTTAACAAAATTTTTTATCAAGAAAATTGAAAAATTTCTGAAGTGCAACATCTTTGACTGTAAAGATGAGGCGAAACACTCACTAATAGTTTTGTTCAACTCAAAGTAATAGGGCTTAAACAGGGAAAGAGTTTATACAATGTCGAATAATCAATCGCAAAGTATCAGTTTGCTAGAAATTGCAAATCAACTGAAGATAGAAGGGAAATTCGAGGAGGCAATAGCTAATTTTCAAGCTGCTGTAGAAATTAATCCTGACTGTTTATTAGCATGGGAAGGTTTAGTTGAATCTTATCAAAAAGTCATTGAAAATGATCCTCAAAATTTAGAAAATTATCAAATTTTAGGAGATATTCTCAGAAAGCATGGTCAGCACCAACTGGCGATTGACTATTATCATAATGCGTTGAAAAATTTCCCAAAAAATGAATTTGCTTATGGGTTAATTGGGGATACTTACCGAGAAATTAATCAGTTTAATGAAGCGATTGATTATTATCAAAAGGGAATTGAGTTAAGTCCTGAGAATGTTTTGTTATATATCAGATTGGGGGGGATTTTAAAAGAGCAAAGAAATTTTAAGCAAGCTATTAGTTATTATCGACAGGCAATGGAGTTAAATCCTGATAATTCTTTAGTTTATATTGGGTTGGGAGATGTTTGTCGAGAACAGGGAAATTTAGAAGAGTCTATTACTTATTATCAGGATGGATTAAAACTAGAATTAAGTCCTGAGACTTTTTGGTTTTATATTAGATTAGGTGGAATTTTCAGAGACCAAGGAAATTTGGAGCAAGCTATTAGTTATTATCGACAAGCAATGGAGTTAAATCCAGATAATTCTTTAGTTTATATTGGGTTAGGAGATATTTGTAGAAAACATGGAAATTTAGAAGAGGCTATTATTTATTATCAGGATGGATTAAACAGAGAGTTTACCCCTGAGACTGTTTGGTTATATATCAGATTGGGGGCGATTTTCAGAGACCAAGGAAATTTGGAGCAAGCTGTTAGTTATTATCGGCAGGCAATGGAATTAAATCCTGATAATTCCTGGATTTATATTGGATTAGGAGATATTTATAGAGAACAGGGAAATTTAGAAGAGGCTATTGTTTATTATCAGGATGGATTAAACAGAGAGTTAAGTTGTAAAAATGTTTGGTTATATATCAGACTAGGGGGAGCTTTTCGAGCCCAAGGAAATTTGGAGAAAGCTGTTAGTTATTATCAGCAGGCAATGGAATTAAAACCTGATAATTCATGGGTGGATATTGGATTAGGAGATGTTTGTAGAGAACAGGGAAATTTAGAAGAGGCTATTGTTTATTATCAGGATGGATTAGAAGCTCTTCCCCAAGATTATTGGTTACATATAAAATTGGGTGAAGTTTTTAATCAAGTTGGCAATTTTGCCGGAGCAATTACTGTTTATAAAAAAGCAATTAAATTACAACCAGAAAATTGGGTTGGTTATAAAAATTTAGTTACAGTTAATACGAATATAGGTGATATTAAGGCTGCTTTAGAAACTTATGAAGCTGCGATGATTTTTCATTCTAATAATCCTAGTATATATGTTAATTTAGCAAATTTTTATCTCAATCATTTGCAAAATTTTGAGGCTGCTTTAAGTAATTACGAGAAAGCATTGAAACTAGACTCAAAGAATTTACCTGCTTCTGTAGGTAAAGGTAAAGTCTTAGTTAAATTAGGGAGATTTGAGGCAGCCAGAAAATTATTTGGTGAGTTGGCAGAAAAGTTTCCGGAGCAAACTTTGGGTTGGGAAAATTTAGCTAAGGTTGCTGAACAACAAAAAAAGTGGAAGGTTGCATTGGAAAGGTGGGAAATAGCGATCGGTAAATTTCCTGAAAATTTGTCTTTTTATGTTGCCCAAGGTAATGTATTAATTGAGTTAGCTAGGTTTAAGGAAGCAGAAGTTGTATTTAATGATGTATTAGAAAAATTCCCCTATCAATCTGATGGTTTCTGTGGTTTAGCTTGGATATTAGAAAGGCAGCAAAATTGGGAGTTAGCATTAACTAAGTGGCAAGAAGTAATTGAAAAGTTTCCTAAACACATTCTTGCTTATATCCGTTGCGGTGAGATTTTGATGAAGTTGGAAAAATTGGCAGAAGCAGAGTCAATTTTTCAGGAATTGTCGCAATATTCTAGTGAAGGTTATCTCGGTTTAGGTCATTTATATTTTCGTCAATCCAAATATCAAGCAGCCATTGATAATTATCAAAAAGCCAGTAGTTCGGGAATATTTTTATCTGCTTATCCTCACCTCTGTCGATGTTTTTTGACTATTGGCAATCTAGATAAGATTAACGAATTTGTAGATGATTTTATCGCTAAAAAATATCTATTTAATCAACATCGCCTGATTAATGAAATTGTTGAAGCTTGTGAATTAGCTGCTAATGGTAAATTAGATCGGGCATGGAATCTTTATCAGATTAATTTAGAAAGTTGTCGAGATTTTTATGGCAAGAATTTACTAGAAGGTTTGCAATATAATCACCTTGTCTTTATTTTATCTGTCTTAAGTATAGTTCGTTCTTGTTTAGCTAATAATCAACCTGAATTCGTTGAAAATATAATTGATTTTGTGCATAAAAACCAGAAAATATTTATAATTCAACATATTACTTTGTCAATGATTTACCTCTATTTGGGGGTTGATTCTGCAAGTGCTAAAAAATCTAAACAAGCAATTTCACATCTGCAAAATAGCCTATTATTAAATCCTGATAATCAGTCTTGCTTACCTCTAATCAAAACTAATTTACAACAACATAATCATCTCACAGGCAAGATGCCCAAATTAGTTAATTTATCTAATAGCAAGATAGCTATTATGATTATTTCCTGCAAAAAAAATCTTGATAAAATCAAAATTTTGAGAGAAAAATTATATCAAAAAATCAACTTGCCCTACTTTTTTGTAATTGGGGAACCAGAATTAAGTTCTGATTGGCAAAATGAGGGAGATATTTTATATGTCAAATCTCCTGATAATTATGAATCTTTACCTCTCAAAGTTTTCCAAGTATTTCAATATTTCCATTGTTGTTTTGATTTTCAGGGAGTGTTGAAGTTAGATGATGATACCTGGATTAAAGATATGCCAAGATTTTTAGAATTAATAGATTGGCTGTCAACAGAATCTGCCCAGGATTATATGGGTAATACTATAGGATATTCTATCGGTAGGTCTTGGCATTTTAATAAATGTGAATCTAAATCTGTTGATAAAACTCCTTATGATTTGCCATTTTTGGCGCGGTGGTGTGATGGTGGAAGTGGATATTTTCTGTCTCGAAAAAGTCTGAAGATTTTGTCTGAATATACGATGAAATATCCTGGTTGTTTCCGTGGAGAATTGTATGAGGATGTATTAGTCGCAAAGATTTTATATTTGAATGGTATTAAACCTTATGATTTTAATTTAGTTCAGTTAGGAATTATTTCTGGTGATATTCAGCCAAATTTACAAGAGTTAGATGCAGAAGTTATCTTAAAAGAAGGGCGAGAAGCTGCTAAACAAGGAAATTTCCAAGTTGCTATTGATAAGTTTCAGAAGGCAATTAAAATTGAACCAGATCGACCACTAAAAGTTTATAAAAGTTTGAGTCAGTTTTTTGTCAAAACAAATCAAATGGAGAGAGCAAGCGCTGTCTTAAAAGCAACAATAGATAGATTTCCTGAAGATGCTAGTGTTCATCTAAAATTGGGAAATATTTTAGCCGATCAAGGAGAAACTGAATCTGCTCTAAAATATTATAGTCGGGCAATAGAAATAGACCCTAATCAACCACCAAGAATTTATCGTACCTTAAAATTACAAGTATTTCGAGTCTTAAAGTTTGAGGAACTAGGGTTAGCTTATTTACCAATTCCTAAATGTGCTAGTACCACTATCAAGCATATTTTTTACTCCTTAAAATTTAACCAAGAATATTCTGAATCTATAGAACAAATTCATCAGTTCTGGTATCCCTATACTGATGTTTTAGAGCATCTCAAAAATTTAGATAGGTATGTCAAATTTACTGTAATTCGTGACCCAGTTAAGCGACTATTATCTTGTTATAAAAATCTTGTATTACATTATAAAATATTTTGGTTAAAGCCAGTTCAAGGAAAAGTTCAAAATGTTGGCTTACAACTAGAACCAGATATTAACTGTTTTGTGGAAAATTTAGAAAATTACTTTCAATTTTCTGATGATATTATTCATCATGCTTTACCTCAGAACAAATATATAGGTAAAGACCTTGGTATTTATGATTTTATTTGCCCAATTGAAAATTTAGAAAATCTCAGACAAATAATTTCTCAAAAGGCAAAGGTTGAAATAGAATTTCCCAGACTTCAAACTGCGGGTCCGAAAATAACTCTCAAAGATTTAACAGAGAAATCTTTGACAAAATTGATAGAATTTTATGCAGAAGATTATCAATTATTACAAAATTTTTATTCTGTTGATGCTATTTGGCGAGAGTATAAAAATGAGTAATGAGTAATGAGTAAGGAGTAATGAGTAATGAGTAAGGAGTAAGGAGTAAGGAGTAAGGAGTAAGGAGTAATGAGTAATGAGTAAGGAGTAATGAGTAAGGAGTAAGGAGTAATGAGTAAGGAGTAAGGAGTAATAAGTAAAATCAAGCCCGAAGATGAAGGTTTAAAGCCTCTTCATTCATAAAGAAAAATTCTTGCGTATTCATCATTTTTTGAATCCTCTGACTTTCCTGCTCATGCTGCGCAAACAGGCAGAGGTATTACTTATTACTTATTACTTAACACTTATTACTTGTGAACTATTATTTGATTACTTTTGAATTTTGAATTTTTACTTAAAAAAAATATGTCTTTAAATTTTGAATCAGTTTTAATTGTCACCTATGGTAGAAGTGGCTCAACTTTACTCCAAGGTATTTTGAATAATATTGACGGAGTTTTAGTCAGAGGCGAAAATAATAACTTTATTTATGGATTATATGAAGCTTACAAAAAATTGATAGATACTCGTAATCATCAATATGCTTCTCAAGCTAATCATCCTTGGTATGGAGCAGGAGAAATAAATCTAGAATTATTTTTAGATTACTGTCAGCAAATGGTTAGGAATCTTTTATTAGCTGACAAAAAAAACGATCAAAATATCGTCTGCTATGGATTTAAAGAAATTCGATATTTTGAAGTCTATCAACAACAAAAAGATATTGCTGATTACTTAGACTTTCTCGCTAAAATTTTTCCCAAACCTGCTTTTATTTTCAATGTGAGAAATCTAGATGATGTCTTAAAAAGTGGTTGGTGGGTAAATAGCGATCTAGCAGAATCTAGAAATGAACTAATGAAACTTGAAACCGCTTTTCATACCTATAAAAAAGCTCACCCAGAGAATAGTTTTCTAATTTCCTACGAGGAAGTAGTTTCACAATCAAGTAATTTTAAATTATTATTTGATTTTTTGGGTGCTGAATATCCAGAAAATATTGATAAAATTTTATTAACTCCTCACAGCTACGGGCAGAAAAATATTCAGACTTATCAAAATTTTATGCTTAAACTAACACCTGCATCTTTATATAGTCACTTATTTTCTGTCTGTAAAATTGATAATGTGCCAAACAAGATATTACCTGGTGAAAAATTTAATCTTGCTGGTGTAATCATTCCCACAAATAATCAAATTTCTGTATCAGCAATATATACAATTTGTTCTGGTCAAGTAATTCAAGCAGAACTAGGCTTAACCTCTCCAGTATATGGCGATAAATATCCTGGAGTTAATGTTAGTAAAAATGCTCGTTTTAAATTTGAAAATATTATTATTAATGAGTCAGCAAAATTAAATATTTTTGTAGAAATAAATAATCATCAAAAAATGGAAATAGCTACACTTTATATATATTAAACAGCGGTTAGGAATTAGCAATCAGTAAGGAGATCATCTGGATTGGTTAAGTACAGCTTTCCAATCCTTTGAAAAGAATTTATATTATGTCTGGTTAAATAATGATTATTTAAGGTATTAGGAGAGTAGAAAAGTGAGAATTAGGAGATATTGGAAGATGGGGCTCTAGGGAATGTTTTCAAATTTTTTTATGTAACACCGTTAGAGATGTTAGTTATGAGACTTTGTTGATTTTTTCTTGAGCAACGAACCTGCAAAACCAACTCCTAACAAACCTATAACTATGGAAGGTTCTGGAACATCTTCAGTGTCTTGAGCTGGAGGTTCTGCCAAGATACCTCCATCTATGATTGGTTCAGGAACATCTTGAGTGTCTCCATCTGAAGTATCTCCATCTGAAGTTCCGCCATCCGAAAAACTTTTTGCCTGAATAAACACAGCAGAATCCCAACCTTGATCCTTCGTATCAGCAATCGCTAGTTTAATAGTATGAGAACCAGAAGCTAATCCTAGTGCTTGTGCAGTAAAAACATTAGTAAAACCATCATATTCTATATCAAAAAATGGTCCACCATCACTGGGATCGTTGTTGTTGAAAAATTCTGAGTTACTACCATTAGTTTCTAGATTTTTACCCCCATTAACTGTATTGATGGCAACTGGAGTAGTTGTACCAGGAATTAAGGCAATATTCTCTCCATTTAGGAAGAAACCGAAGACATCATTAAACTTACTATCCACAAATTCGTTATATTCCTCCGATGCAAATACATAATTGAAGAAAACATTACCCCCTTGAGTTTCAAACTCAAATTCCAGAATAGTTGCGTCCTTTGTTTTTTCTGTAATTAACCCATCTAAATCTGGATCTCCACGATAATTATTCTCGGTGGTTGTTTTATCTAAATCATTAGGGCCTTCAGCATCCTTTGCTTTTCCTGTAGTCAAGATAATACCTTGATCTATCCCAATTCCAGATGATAATCCATCTGTGAAAATTCCTGAAGCACCATTTGCACCTCTATAGTTGATGGAATCTAGGTCAATAGTAATTCCACTTCCCAGAATCTCATTTACTAAAGCTTCCCCATTATTGTTGGGAGTTATAGAAATCGCCTGAGCTATAGTTGCTCCACTCAAGGACATAAAAGCTGTACTGGCAACAGCTATTGAAAGTTTCTTGAAAAATTTTGAAGTAGTCATACCCTAATTAGTCCTTAAAAATAAAATTTTTTATGTGTAATTTTTCGGTTTTATCAAGTGATATTGATCTTGAGAATATATGAAATTTATCTATATAAATTAGTAAATTAGTGAAACATAACTGAAAATTATGTGAGTTATTCCCGTCAGTATTTTTTCCTTTCTAGCATATGTACGGAGAAACTGGATTACTTTTGAGTGAAGATTAAGTAACTTTACTGAATCTTCATAATCGGCTATTAGTTTTATTTTACTATTGTGATATATCCTTTCTAGGATAAATATGGAGAAACCGGATTACTTTTGAATTAATTTTGATAACTTTACCGAATCTTCATAATCGAGTATTGATTTGATTGTAATATAGTAGTATATCGTTTCTAGCATCAGGAGCGGGAGTTATAGAAATTCCCTGAGTTAGAGTTCATTCTGCCAGAGTTATTGAAAGTTTCTTGATTAATTTTGAAATAGCCATAGACTGATTTTTTCACAGTATAATTACTTATGTTTTTCACTATAAATTTATCAACTTTTCTCAGTGAATTCAGGCATTTTCTGAATAAATAACAATATTTCACCAAATCTTTAAAAAAAACCCCTCTAATATGAAGATTTGATAAAGTACCAGAGTTTGCTATTGACCTATCATGGCAGATGTGGTTATGATTTTTTGCTAAAGTCAAAAGTCAAAAATCAGACTTGATAGACTCAAAGCTTTGACGCTACTTCCCCTCCGCGATCAAACTACGTTTCGCTTGCGTGATAGAACTCCGTTCCGATTCGCGATGGAACTCCGTTCCGCTTCACGAAAGCTTTTCCTTAACATTTGCCAGTAACTAAAAGGACAGATTATATTAATATTTAGTTAAAAAATGTTAATAATTATCCCATGTCCTCTAAAAAAACTATACAAAAATCAAAAATTGTGGTATGTGGTGCAGGTATTGGTGGCCTAACGGCAGCAGCTTTACTGGCTCATAGAGGCTACGAAGTCCAGATATTTGACCAAGCTATAATTCCCGGTGGCTGCGCCTCAACCTTCAAACGGCGTGGTTTTACTTTTGATGTCGGTGCAACTCAAGTAGCAGGTTTGGAACCTGGTGGCATCCATCACCGGATTTTCTCAGAATTGGAAATGGACATCCCGAATGCTACCCATTGCGACCCTGCCTGCGCCGTATTTCTTCCGGGCGAAACCGAACCCATCAACGTTTGGCGCGACCCCCAAAAATGGCAGGAAGAAAGACAACGACAATTTTCTGGTAGCGAACCCTTTTGGCAATTAATGACAAAACTGTTTGAGGCAAGTTGGAAATTTCAAGGTCGCGACCCAGTTTTGCCACCCCGAAACATTTGGGATCTGTGGCAGTTAGTAAAAGCAGTGCGCCCCTATACTCTAATTACAGTGCCATTTACTTTAATGACAGTGGCGGATGCGTTACGGTTATATGGCTTAAATGATAATCTACGGTTGAAAACTTTTCTAGATTTACAACTGAAACTTTACTCCCAAGTTGGTACGGAGGAAACAGCTTTACTTTACGCTGCGACTGCTTTAGCTGTTTCTCAAGCTCCTCAAGGTTTGTACCATCTAGAGGGAAGTATGCAGGTTTTGAGCGATCGCCTAGTTGCAGCTCTAGAAAGAGATGGAGGAAAGTTATTGATGGGTCATACTGTTGAACATATATATACAGATAATGACAAAGCTAATGCTGTTAGAATTAGAAATCAGAAAACAGGAGAAACTTGGGTAGAAACTGCTGACCATGTTGTGGCAAATGTCACTGTGCAAAACTTAGTAAAATTAGTGGGAGATGAAAATCAACCACAAACCTCATACCCAATGACTGGTTACAAACGCCGAGTTGATAAACTCCCATCTCCCTGGGGTGCATTTGTGGTGTATTTGGGAGTCGATGAAAGTGCTATTCCGGCAAACTGCTCGCCCCACTTGCAATTTTTCTACGATTATGACGGCCCTATTGGGGAAAATAATTCTTTGTTTGTGTCAGTGAGTCATCCGGGAGATGGTCGCGCCCCCACTGGTAAAGCAACAATTACTGCTTCAAGTTTTACCGATACTCAGATTTGGCGACATTGCCAAGATTATCAGGAGTTGAAACAGAAATATACGGAGGAAGCGATCGCTCGCTTGAGTGAATATTTTTATTTAAAACCAGAAACAATAGTTCATCAGGAAGCTGCTACACCTCGTACTTTTGTCAAATTTACGGCTCGGGATGAAGGTATTGTTGGTGGTGTTGGTCAGCGTCTTGCAACTTTCGGGCCATTTGGAATTGCTAATCGGACTCCAATTCAGGATTTGTGGTTAGTGGGAGATTCGACTCATCCGGGAGAGGGTACGGCAGGAGTATCTTATTCAGCATTGACTGTGGTGCGACAAATTGAGGCTGAGGAATGATTTACACCTGAAGTTATAACTCAAAAGTCAAAAGTAAGAATTTAAATTCTAACTGTGACTAAATTTGAGAGTTTCAAAATGTTCTAACAGTAATGGTAACTTATATATCATGCCCGGTTGAATAGTTATAATTAAAGCTAGTAGTTTTGCTCTAGTAATTAAGATAGATATTTCACTTGCTCAAGCAAAACTACTGGACTGACACAGAAGTGTATTAGGGCGGGTTCATTTGAAAACCGAACCCGCTCCTACTATTGCAAAATTTTAGGTGTGTCATACTACTACAAACAAAAATTTTTTCATCGCTTATTATCTGGAGATAATATTAGATCACTTGTCATTTGAAATTTCTCAATTCTAATTCCCGTTCTACTAAACTTACCCAAACTTACCCACGCGCGAACCCATGAACTTTGGAGCTAGCTTCCTGTTTCCTTGAGAATCACCGACCGCAGTCTGCAACCTTCTTCTCTCCACAGGCTTAACATCGCTTGGAACTCAAGCTACTGATATATATAGTTTTCCAAATTGACGGCAGCATTAAAATCTCTCTGAGCAGTGAAACCACATTCACTACATTTATAAGTTCTCACATTCAACGGCATTTTTTGTTGATACCCACAGTTTGAACATATTTGAGAACTTGGATAAAATCTAGGAGCTATGACTAATTCACTACCATACCATTCACATTTGTATGTAAGTTGACGCTTGAACTCATAAAACCCACAGTCTGCTATGGCACTTGCTAGTTTATGGTTTTTGAGCATTCCACTAACATTCAAATCCTCTATCACTATGGTGCTGTGGTTCTTAGCTAACCATGTTGTGAGTTGATGGAGTTTGTCTGCTCTGATATCAGATACTCTTTTGTGAGTTTTGGCTAATCTTTGAACAGCTTTGGCTCTGTTTTTGGAGCCAAGCTTCTTTTTGCTGACACGGCGTTGAGCACGAGTTAGCCGTTTTTTTGCTTGCTGATAGGCTTTAGGGTTGGCAAAGGGTGTGCCATCGCTACAAGTTGCTAGAGTATTTATGCCTACATCTACACCGATAACATCTCGTTTCTTGGCAGTATGCGTTGGTTCATTCTCATATTTAAAGCTGATGTACCAATTATCTGCGCGTTTAGATATTCTCACATTTTTTACTGGTACAGATGGTAAGATTTCGTGACTTTTTACTATTCCGATTCTGGGTAGTTTGATATAATTTCCTTGCACAATCTTAATACTGCCTTCTAAATAGAAGCTATCTTTTTTCCCTTTTTTCTTAAACTTAGGGAATCCACGTCCTTGAATAGTTAAAAAGTTTCTAAATGCTCTATCTAAGTCTCTCAATGCCTGTTGAGGGGCACATTTTGAAACTTCATAATACCAGGGATTTTGACTTTTAACTTCAGCTACTAAACGTTTATGTAAGGTGATAGCACTAGGGCATTTCTTTGTTTGTTCGTATTCAGAAATGGAAGTTGCTAATCCCCAATTATAAGCATGACGGGCTACACCTGCGTGTTTAGCAAGTATTGTTTTTTGTTTGTTGTTAAGTTTTAATTTCGTCTTTATTGATTTGCACAATGGGTACTATACCTCAAATAAATCTATGACATTGATTCTATTATATGACAAAGAATGTCTATTTATGTACAATTTTGTCCAATTATTTGACTTCAGTAGTTAGTCCTAACTAGTGAGTTAAATCACACAGAAGCTTTAAAATCGTCACCTGAAAAGCCTACTATGCTCATCATAATTACTGATGTGCTTCATTAATTTACTAAGACAAATTTCACATATTCTGAGGATAGGTATCACTGCTTCAACTCAAAAAATCAAATATATTAATAGTATGACGAACTCAAGGAAATTTTAAAGATGACAAATTACGGAGAAATCAGTTACTTAATTGATGCTATCATTTCATACGATTTAGAGCGTAGTAGGTGTAAACAACCGCAGAAAATTAACTTATCTGAGAAAACGCAGATTATCAATGATGAAATGATTGACAAATATCTTCCTTGTTTTAGTCGAGATCGCCAGCTTTAAGGTAACTTTAAAGATGTCTTTATTTGCTTTTCAATGTCAAACATTGATATAGCAGGCAACAGTAGGAAAACATTTCCCCATCTTCGATGTAGGGAGTATTTCCTGCTCAATAGGAACAGGAACAAGTAGTGAAAGGGGGTGAATATTTATAATTCATCTCTAGATTATCCAACGCCAATTATAGTATTTCATAGCAATTACAGCAGTAGTTTGACAGATATAAAATGTTGCAATAGTAGCGGCGGGTTTTAGTTAATATTAATCATATCAACATTCAATAGAATAAACCCGCAACAACGATTTAACACTATAGAGAAATGTTAATTATTTGGTAAATTTCTTGGGGGTATTTCTCGACCTTGATAAAACCGTTTTTCCAATTCACTTAACCCCAACCAAGAAACAACTCCAACAGGCAAACTTAAAATTAAAAAAATCATCAACATCATATTCAAATCATCTAATATTAATAGTAATAAAAGGATAACTACCCACATAACTGAAGTAGCAAGTATTACCCCAACTTTTATTCGTTGTAATTTTTTTAAAGCAGTGCGACAACTACTACATTTTTTGGTATGAGAATGATATCTGTCTAATAATATTTCTGAGGAAATAGCAGGACTTAAAGTCGCATCAGGAAATAATTGAGCATTATATTTATTTACCCAAGAACGCAATTCAAATACAAATAAATCTGCCTTTGTAGGTAAATAAAAAGCTTTAGAAAAATTAGCACTACCACCCTTCGCTTCTAAATATCGTTCTTGATAATGTAAAAATATTTGGTCATCTTCCAATACCCCATTTTGGCCGATATGAGAATACCAACGCGGGCTTAATTTAATAAAAAATTTCGGTAAGGGAGAAGAAAATTTAAAAGGAAAACGGGCAAATAAACGGCATTCTCCTTTACGAATAGGTGTTGCATATACAACTGTTAATGTACGACCAAATTGTTTAGAAGTAAGGTCATGCCACATCATTGCAGGAGCAATAAAATTAGTTTCTTGTCTTCCCAAAGTTCCTTTTCTCGGACCTTCTTCCCAGACTCCTTTAAAACCCCATTTTCCAGATTCTACTACTTCTAATTCTACCGGAGCAACATTAGCGCGGTTGCCCACAGTACGATGATGAGTGTAAGGAATATGACTAGCATCTAAAACATTTTCCATTAATGTTAAAGCATCATAAGGTAAATCTCGAAAAGTATTTAAACAAACCCATTCATTAGAATTTTCATCTAAAACATCAACTGTAGGAATAGGTGTTTGAACAGCATTTTCTACTTTTCCTGCATAGACAAATAAAAGACCTTGACAGACTTTTGTAGGCAGAGATTTAACTTTTGCTCTTAATGATTTTTCTGCCTCTCCTCCTGGAGTTTGCTGAGGAATAATTTCACAGTTTCCTATGCCAGAAAATGCCCAACCATGATAGGGGCATTCTAAACATCCAGCTTCATTAATTCTACCTTGAGAAAGGGGTGATAAACGATGAGGACATTGATCTTCAAATACGCGCCACTGATTGTTTTTTTCTTCCCACCAAATCACAATATCTAGTTCTAATAATGTAAATGGTGTAGGTTTAGTTTTGTCCAAGTCTTCTACATAATGAACTGGATACCAAACTTCTTGCCAATCAAAATATTCTGGGTCTTTTCCACCTGCACTTAAAGGGGTATTTTGGGAATTTTTTACAGGGTTAGTAATCATCAGATTATTAATTATTTTAGTTAAGCTACTCAATATTATATAGGTTTATGTACAAGGCAGAAGCGAGAATTAATCAGTTATTATACCTTTTTACTATTATCCTGGGGCAGCTTTCATTTGTAATAGACATATCCGATAATTAAAAATCAAATCAATCCGATACGCAGAAATCATTAATTCTTTTCCCCTACTCCCTACTCCCTCTTTTCCGGAGAGGTCTAATATGTTAATATAATTTGTTATGAGGGTAATAATCTGGGTCGTCTAGTATCTCCATGCTGCAATAATGATAACTTTTCTAGATTGGCATAATTTTTGTTTATTATTGTGCATTTTTATGGCTTATTTTAATAGCTATTATAGTTGTTCATACTCTTGCATTAAGCAAATTATCAATCAAGGAGTTAGGGGAAGCTTTACCAATGGATAATTGATAATTAATTCATTTGGTTTAAAGCCTCTCTGTTTCAGTGAATAATTTCTAATTAGAAAGAGTTTTTATGATCCACTCTCCATTATTCATTAATCATATTTCCTGATATTCAATCCTCTCAGTTTTGAAGTAGCATTCAGCATTTTCAAGGTGTATAATGGGAGATACTCAAGAGAAGCCGCTCCGCGTCTACAAACCCCCAAAAAAGTGCACCACTAATTTTTTCGCTCCTTTGTGGGGGACTGTTACCCTTGATTTTTTAACTGACAGCTAAATGCTGTTTGGGTAGCATTCCGTAGGAAAAGCTAATAGCTAGTTAACCAGAAGTAATTATTCATGATTCATTATCAATTAATGAAAAAAATGTCTTTATAACTTCGAGTATAAAAAAATATTGAATATTTTATCCTAAAAATATTAGTTATGATTGAAAATAAGAATAAAAAAATGAAAAAACTCTTTTCCTCCATTTCTCTTCGCAGAGTTTTTGTTATCCCATTTCTTCTCCAAATTGTTTCGGCGGTTGGAATTGTTAGTTATCTGTCATTTAAAAATGGTCAGAAAGCGATCCGTGAAATAACCCAAGAACTGCGGGAAGAAATTACCTCAAGAGTAACGCAGTATGTTGGTGACTATCTTGAAATTCCTCACACTCTCAATACATTGAATGATTCTGCTTTCAATATCAATATTCTCAATGTCAATAATCCTGAAAAAATCAGAGATTACTTTTGGAAACAAGTTAAATTAACTCCAAAAATTAATACCATTCAAATTGGCATACACGAACAAGAAAAGTATATTGGAGTAGGACGAACGGATGAAAAATTAGTCTACAAGATATCCGATCCATTAACCACTCAACGAGAGTTCCAATCCTATGCGATCGATGAGGCAGGTCGTCCCACGAAAAAAGTTAGTGGTCGTCCTAACTATAAAATGCTATTACGACCATGGTATCAAGAACCATTTGAATCTGAAATTTCTATATGGAGTCTTTATATTTTCTTCTCTCATAAAACCTTGGGGATGACACTCTCAAAACCTGTTTATAACGAATTGGGAAAATTATTGGGTGTAACGGGAATTGATATTACTCTCGAAGAAATAGGTGATTTTCTCAAAAATTTACGCGTTGGTCGAACGGGAAAAATTTTTATTGTCGAACGCAATGGCAATATTGTTGCTTCTTCGACACAAGAACAGCCATTTCAGAGCCAAGGAGAAGATTTAGTCCGTCTTAATGCAACCAATAGTCAAATTCCGACGATCCAAGAAACAGCAAATTATTTACAAAATCATTTTGGCGATTTAAACAAGATTCAAAAATCTCAACATCTCGAATTTATTATCAATGATAAACGCCATTTTCTCCAAGTTACTCCTTTTGAAGATCCTAAAGCCAAGGGTTTGGACTGGTTAATTGTTGTGATTATTCCAGAAGCAGATTTTATGGCACAAATTAATCAGAATACGCGAACAACAATCATTCTTTGTATGATTGCATTGATTATTGCTGCCGCAATAGGAATTTTAACAGCTCGTTGGGTGACTCGTCCTTTAATTGCCTTAAACCAGGCAGCTAAAGATATCGCTCAAGGTAAATGGGAACGTACCGTTCATTTTGAACGTGATGATGAATTGGGAGAATTAGCTCAATCATTCAATAGTATGGCTGGTCAATTAAAAGAATCTTTTCAAGCCCTCGAAAAAACCAATGCTGAACTTGTAGTTGCCAAAGAAAAAGCCGAAGTTGCAAATCAAGCGAAAAGCAGATTTATTGCTAATATGAGTCACGAGTTGAGAACTCCATTAAATGCCATCCTGGGCTTCACCCAAATTATGACCCGTTCCCGAACCCTTCCCCGCGACTACCAAGAAAACTTTGCTATTATCTCTCGCAGTGGAGAACACCTCCTCACTCTCATTAACAACGTTCTTGAATTCTCCAAAATTGAGGCTGGTAAAATCACCCTCAACGAAAAGAACTTCGACCTTTACCAACTCCTTGACGACATCCACGATATGTTCCAACTCAAAGCTGATGGAAAAAGGTTGCAACTGTTACTCGAAAGAGAAGAAACTATGCCACGTTACCTACGCACCGATCAAGTGAAACTGCGCCAAGTCCTCATCAATCTGCTGAATAATGCCATCAAATTCACCGAAGTAGGAGGTGTTACCCTGCGAGCGACCCCTATCGAAACCCCAGATAGTTCTGAGTTCAAACGAATATCCTTTGCTGTCGAAGATACCGGAGTTGGAATTGCCCCCGAAGAACTCGACAAACTCTTTGAAGCCTTCGTCCAAACTGAAACTGGCAAACAAGCACAAGAAGGAACAGGGTTGGGCTTGCCCATCTCCCGCAAATTCGTGGAGTTGATGGGTGGGGATATCCAAGTCACCTCTCAAGTAGGAAAAGGCACAACCTTCAGTTTTGAGATTCAAGTCGAAGAGGTGGCGTCTGAAGCCGTAGGAAGCCAAAAACCAAAACGGAGAGTTATCGCTCTCGCTCCCGATCAACCCCGCTATCGCATCCTGATAGTTGATGATAAAATCCTGAATCGACAACTGTTAGTAAAATTGCTTAATCCCCTTGGATTTGAACTCAAAGAAGCCAGCAACGGCAAAGAAGCTATCGAAATTTTCGAGTCATGGCAACCCCATTTGATTTGGATGGATATGCGGATACCTGTGATTGATGGTTACGAAGCAACCAAAAAGATCAAAGCCACAACCGAAGGACAAGCGACGGCAATAATAGCCTTAACAGCAAGTGTTCTGGAAGAAGAAAAAGGGGGAATCTTGTCCGCAGGGTGTAATGCTTTTATGAGGCAGCCGTTTCGAGAGGAAGATATATTTGAGGCGATGCATGAACATATCGGAGTCGAGTTTATCTATGAAGAAGTGCAAGAGAAAGAAATCAAACTCACAAGGGAGATATTAACGCCAGAAAATTTAGGGACATTACCCGAAGAATGGCAAAGAGGATTAGAGGATGCAATTGTGAATTCAGATCGTAAAACAATGAATGGTATAGTGGAGAAAATTGCTCTGGAACACGAGGAGTTAGCAGAGGCTTTACAAAAATGTCTTTATAACTTCGAATATGAAAAAATCTTAAACATTTTATCTGAAAAACATTAGTTATGATTGAAAATAACGGTCGAATTATTGTTGTTGACGATACCCCAGCTAATCTGCATTTATTATCCAATCTTTTGGAGGAACATGACTATGAAGTTAGAGCTTTCCCCAGTGCTAAGTTGGCCTTAATGGGAATGAAAAATTTCCTGCCAGAGTTGATTTTATTAGATATTATGATGCCGCACATGAATGGTTATGAAATGTGTGAGTATCTTAAGAAAGATGAAAAATGGCGAGATATTCCGGTGATTTTTATCAGTGCATTGAACGAAATCTTTGATAAAATTCAAGCATTTAGCGTGGGGGGAGTGGATTATATTACTAAACCTTTACAAGCTGAAGAAGTTTTAGCTCGCGTTGACACTCATTTACAACTTTTTCGCTTGCGAGAAATGCTCCAAAAAACTAACTTTATTCAGTCTCAAAAATTAGCTCAACAAAATCGACAACTCAAAACACTCAATCAAGAACTGGAAAAAGCCAATCAAGAGCTTAAAGAGAAATATTTACAACTTGAAGAGGCACAACTCCAACTTGTACAAAATGAAAAAATGGTAAGCTTGGGGAATCTCGTAACTGGAATTGCCCACGAAATAAATAATCCCCTTGGGTTTATTGGTGGCAATGTTAGGGCGGCACAAGAGCATCTGAAAAATTTATTGGCAGGACTTTCTCTTTATCGCGAACATTCTCATCTTGATAATGAAATTGTTGCCGAACTGGAAGAACTCGACCTAGAATTTGTTGCTGAAGACTTCCCAAAACTGATTGCATCAATTCAAAGTGGATACGATATAATTCGCAATATCAGCACATCTCTGCGAACACTTGGTCGCACGGATAACGACCATAAAACCGAGTTTAATTTGCACGATGGAATTGATAGCACCTTGTTAATCTTAAAATATCGTATCAAAGCCAATAAAAACCGTCCCGCCATTGAAATTATTAAAAATTACGGTAATATGCCACCAGTAAAATGCTATGTGGGGAAACTAAATCAAGTATTTATGAATATTTTGGCGAATGCGATTGATGCTTTAGATGAAAGCAATGCTGGAAAAACCTTTCAACAAATAGAAAAAGAACCAAATCAAATTACTATTAGAACGAAATTAAGCGAGGATAAAGATAAAGCGATAGTGCAAATTTCTGACAATGGAGTGGGAATACCAGAAGACGTAAAAGGAAAAATATTCCAGCAAGGATTTACGACTAAAGAAGTGGGTAAAGGAACAGGTTTGGGGATGGCGATCGCTCATCAAATAGTCACAGAAAAACATGGTGGTAAGATTATCTGTAATTCAACAGTTAGGCAAGGTACAATTTTTACAATCATTATTCCTATATAAAATTTTACCGAATAATTAATAATTGTTAATTATTAATTAAATAATTTAGGTTAAAAGCGTCCCTTTTCAAGGGGAAAAAGCAGTCGTCTCGGCTATCCCCGACATGAATGCGGAGCATTCCGTACGAAGGGAAAACCTACGTCGAGATTAAAAACAATCCCAATTGCATTAGAATCAGAACTGAATTAAGCGAAGACCTCAAGAATGTAATCGTGCAAATTTCTGACAATGGAGTGGGAATACCAGAAGAGTTCAAGAATTGAGAATTAAGAATTTAGAATTACCTCTTCTTTTCAAGGAGAGGATTGACGAACAGGAAAATTTTGATTTATTATCCCCTTAAAAGGGGAGGCTTTAAACCACAATATTTCGGTAAGAGCGAAAATATTCGAGCAAGGATTTACTACCAAAGGAGTAGGCAAAGGAACGGGTTTGGGGATGGCGTTCGCGAAGCGTTGCGTTAGCAGTATCGCTCATCAAATAGTCACAGAAAAACATGGTGTTCATTAATTGATAATTGATAATGGATAATTGATAATTACCTCTGGTTAAAA
>NZ_JBNHER010000254.1:0-28216 GCF_050015975.1 Dapis purpurea BLCC-M126
AGTGTTAGTATATGTGATTTGTTGTAATGCCTGATTCACTAAAGCAGTAGTAGCAAGTTCATTAAATGTTAGTTGTAATTTACCATTGCTATTAGTAGTAACTGTAGCAATATCAGTACCATTGACTGTTACTGTTGAGTTTTCTGCTAATGCTCCTAATGTTCCACCACTAAACTCATCTTCACTATTCGCTCCTCCGCTTCTTTGCACTACTAGGGAGACGTTGTTGTAGTCTACAATCTGAGTTTCATCGCTACTAATGGTGGCATTTGCGTCTATGACTACTGCACTATTAGTGTCGGCAGCAACGTTGGCTGAACTATCGTTGAATTCTATGTTGCTATCGTTGATTGTGTATTTGATGGTTACTTCATCAGGAGCAGTCTCTGTGTTTGTATTCTGATAGGCAATTTGTTGTAAGGCTTGATCTACTAAATCCCCTGTAGCATCACTATTAAATGTTAGTTTGAGTGTACCACCGCTATTAGTTGTCACTGTACCGATAGTCGTACTACCAACTATTAGGTTTCCATTTTCTGTTAATGTTCCTAATGTTCCACCTGCAACTGCACTAAATTCATCCTCACTATTTGCCACAGTATTTCTTTCTAATGTGAGGATAGCACCGTCGTAGTTGTTTCTATCATCTAGTTCTATATCTACAATAGTAGCATCATCATCTAAAACAATTGCGTCACCACCTTTGGTAAAGGTTGCAGTATTATCTAAGGTTTGAAAAGATGGGGCAGTGTTCACAGCACGAACGTTAACAACAACAGCTCCTTCTCCTTCTAAAGGACCTCCTATACCCTGCTCAAATACACGGTAATCTATAATGACTTCATCAGGAGCATTAGTATTAGTATTACTATATGTGATTTGCTGTAATGCCTGATTCACTAAAGCAGTAGTAGCAAGTTCATTAAATGTTAGTTGTAATTTACCATTGCTATTAGTAGTAACTGTAGCAATATCAGTACCATTGACTGTTACTGTTGAGTTTTCTGCTAATGCTCCTAATGTTCCACCACTAAACTCATCTTCACTATTCGCTCCTCCGCTTCTTTGCACTACTAGGGAGACGTTGTTGTAGTCTACAATCTGAGTTTCATCGCTACTAATGGTGGCATTTGCGTCTATGACTACTGCACTATTAGTGTCGGCAGCAACGTTGGCTGAACTATCGTTGAATTCTATGTTGCTATCGTTGATTGTGTATTTGATGGTTACTTCATCAGGAGCAGTCTCTGTGTTTGTATTCTGATAGGCAATTTGTTGTAAGGCTTGATCTACTAAATCCCCTGTAGCATCACTATTAAATGTTAGTTGTAATTTACCACCACTATTAGTAGTAACTGTACCGATAGTCGTACCATTGACTGTCAGGTTTCCACCCTCTGTTAAAGCTTCTAATACACTAGGATTACCACTACTAAATACATCCTCAGCATTTGCCCCACCATTTCTTTCTAATGTGAGGGTAGCACCGTTGTAGTTATCTCGATCATCTAATTCAAAATCACTAATAGTAGCGTCGCCATCTAAAATAACTGGGTTACCAACAAAAGTTGGAGTACCGTCTAAGGCTTGAAAAGAAGGAGGATCGTTAACTGGAACAACATTAATGGTTGTTGTCGAGGTATTTCCTGCATTATTAGATCGACCTTCAGTATCGTCAAGATCTCTATCAGTTAGCTGAATTTGTATGTCTCTTGGAGTTGTGTTTGGAGTATCGCTAGTATTCCTGAATTGAATTGCTTGCAGAGCAGTTTCAAAATCTGTTGCAGACGCTCCACCTGCTCCAGCTGTCAAAATAATAACATCACTACCATCACCAGTAGCGGTTATCCCACCAGGTAAAGCTGACGCCACGAACAACTCATCGTCTGTTTGAGGATTAGTCAGCCTAATAGTAGCACTTTGAATATTTCCACCATTATCATCAACATTTCCGCTACCATCTAAATCTACACTCCCATCAAAATCTTTAATATCGACATTGCTGCTCACAACACCAACTCCGGTATCACCTTCAGTAAAAGTATCTTCGTGGCTAAAAGGAGCATTAGTATTATTCGGGTTGGGATCAATAAACGGAACATTAAACGGCGACAGTTGCTCTGGGTTTGATACTCCGTCGTTCTGTGTATTCGCCTCAGCATTAGCAACGAGGACAGCTGTTGGAGAAGTACCAGTAAATCCTTCTATAAGATATAACCCATCTGCATTATTCCTGGCAATGTATAAAGTATTATCACTATTATTATTAGAGTTAATCCAAGCAGCACCATATTGGCTATTAGGTAAACCAGTAGCTATATTCCGAGTAATATTATTCTCTCCAGGTGCTGGGTTGAGATCTATGGTATAGATGAAACTATTGTTACCAGCTCCGTAGAATTTTTGGTCATCTGTATTGTAAATAATATCTGCAACATTCGCTAAGCTCTGTCCACTAAGATCACCCGTATTAGGAAAAGGAGTCTGAACGCCAGTAGTAAGATTGATTCTTGTTAGTTGTCTATTACCTGTCCGTACCCAGAGATTACCTTGATCGTCTACATCTCCTGAATTTAAATTTACACTTCCACTTACAGTAACAACTGAAGTAGGATCGCTCACATCGGTAAGCAATTTCTCAACTGTACCATCAGAGTTAATTCTAACAACATCTCCAGTTGTAGAGTCAGATCCGCCTTCAATTCCATAAATAAAGTTGTCTAGTACGTTATACCCCGTTGCATTATACCCAGGACCGTACTGAGGTCCTAAATCTTCATAATTATTTGTCAGAGGGTTGAAGATTTTTAGCTGACCTGCAATAACTTGATAAAAATAGGGCTGTTCATCAAAAGCAGCCATAATATACTCCCACTCACTTTGAATCTGATCGCTAAAAGCTAAACTAACCTCTAACTCTCCCCTAATAACCTCCAACTCCCAGTCACCACCCAAAGCTGCATTACCAGTTGGCCTTGCCGAAGCAGCAATATTTGCACCTGTAATTTCACGGAGTCGTGCCAAAAAATCTTTACCTGCATTACCAGCAGCAACACTACAACTGTAGAGCAATAAATCTGTTACTGACCAAGCTTCTAACTCTTGGCAATAATCATTGTTAATACTATTAATATTTAATTGACTATTACCCAAATATAAACATCCAGGAGTACCATGAGAAACTATATGTATAGATGATATGTAAGGATATTTTTTAAGAACTCTAGTAATCTGCTGGACACCATCAGAAGTAGGACGAAGAATAACTACTTTTGTTCCTGGTAAAACTCCATTAGCTAAACCCTGGTAATCCTCTAGATTAGAGTCTATAAATACTATTTTTTGTGGAGATTCTAGTTGACTAGAGATATCAATCAAGTTGGTAGATTTTTTAGTAGATACGGATTGGTAGATGTTAATTTTAGACATTAAAATTTTCTCCCTGAAAAGGGATGATTGGTAGATGTTAATTTATCAGGCTGTTCTATTATAACAACTTTAAATTATTTGCCAAAAGGAGTTAACCTTGGAAGAACTAATCCAGTAATATTTTTGTCAGGATTAATATAATAATTCTGTATAAGCAAGTTAATTGACTCGATGTCTTCTATTACACAAATTCAATCATCAGCTAAATGTAGTATTTTTAAATATTTTCATATACTTAATTGGCGGATAACTTACCAAACTTATTATTATGGCTGCCCCAGTTATTCTGAGTGCAAACAGAGGAAAATTGTAATTAATATAATCTGCAGTTCTATGATTATAACAAAAATATTTTTATCCGCTATTGATACCCTCTTAAAAAAGGAAAAATTTACCTTGGCTCTTTTTTAAATGAATAGGAAAAAATTAACTTCCTTTAGTCAAAGCAATAGGCAATAGTATTAGGGAGTCAGGGCTAAAATTTTTGGTCATTTCAGTTATCAATTATTAAAAAAATCTTACGTTCGTACTTTGACATGGAGTTTGGGTAGAAACTACAATTAAAGAACTTAAATTAGCTGTTTGAAAGTTGAATCTTCCCTTGAAAAAAGGAGGAACTGGAAGTTACCCTTAACAAGGGGTATGAGCGCAGGATTGTTAATCTACCTCACTCCCAGTGAAAACCTTTATAAGCTGTTGTGCATTTAAACGACTTATTATTGTGTGGCTGATTCAAAGGAAAATTCTTATTACTTCTGACTTCGCGCCTTCTGAATTCTGACTTGCTAATACGCATTTTAAATGCATATTACCTTACCAGTCGCTATTACTTTTAGGACATTCTCCATCCTCTCAAGTTTAGTCTGTGCTGCTATGCCGTCCTATTATGTATAACTTTTAATTATCTAAAATATTGTTCTTAATTATCAAAAGACCTGCACTCTCCTGTAAGCAAGCATCGTATGGGAATGCCAATCAATTTCCGGTTTCACACATAATATACAGGACTTAGGCAAAGACAGTATAAAAACAGTATATTGATTATAGTCAATATTTACTAAATTAGTATACAAATTATACTCTAACTAATCTAGGAAATCACCTAGAAAAAACGACATTATATCAAATTCAGTAGCATTGATTTAATTAGATAAAGAGTGTGGGAAGGGTGGGAAGATTGGGAGATAAACGAGCATATTTTGCAATAGGTGAAGATGGAACATTTTTTTATACCAAATTAAGGGGATTTGATATTATAGAATAGTCAGCAAATTTGCTATTACAGATGGTAGCGATCGCTCTTGAATAGACAGTAAAAAATAGGCGATGGCACTTTGGTTGACACTGAAGGTAAAAAAGCTGGAGGAGTTATTGATATTAGGGAGATTCAAATATAGGATAAATTTGTTCTTGCTTTTGATATTATCACCTACACCTCCTAATTTTTACTATCTTTAAAATATACTTTTCCTAAAGCAGCAGGAGGGCTAGATTTACCTGCTAAACCAATTAAAGCGAATAGAGCAATAATATAAGGTAACATCTCTAAAAATTGATAGGGAATATTCAGATTAAAAGCTTGAACTCTCAACTGCAAAGCTTCTGTTGCCCCAAATAATAAACAAGCTAAAACTGTATTGACTGGATGCCATCTACCAAATATTAGAGCTGCTAAGGCAATAAAGCCTTTTCCACTACTCATGCCTTCGGTGAAAAATTTTACATGAACTAATGCTAAATAAGCTCCTCCTAAACTTGCCAAGCAACCGCTCAAACTTACACTTAAATAACGCACTAAAATAACAGATATTCCTGCTGTTGCTGCTGCTTGAGGATATTCACCGACTGCTCTTAATGCTAAACCCCAACTGGTATTAAAAATGATATAAGTAGAAAGGGGAATTAATAGCAAAAGTAGATAAAATAATAGGTCTTGATTGAATAATATTCCTAAAATTGGTAAGTCTTTTAATCCGAAAATATTGATAGTTTCAATACCTGGTAAAGCAATTGTGCCACTGTCGAATAATACTCTGGCTCCATAAGCTGTTAATCCTGAAGATGCTAAATTTATTGCCAGACTTGAGACTATTTGATTTACTTTTAAACTGACACAAAGATAGGCATGAATTAAGCCTAAAATTCCTCCAGCTAAAATTGCTATTAAGGTTCCGAGGTAGACATTTTCAGTAGTAACAGAAACAGCCGCACTGACAAAAGCTCCTGTTAATAACATTCCTTCTAAAGCAATATTTAGAACGCCAGAACGTTCGGAAAATATTCCACCTAAAGCAGCAAAAGCTAGAGGTATAGAAAGTCGAATTGTGGCAGATAAATAGTCAGAGAAAAAGTTGATATTTAATAAATTCATAAGTTAAGATAAATAGCCAAGCCTAATTAAACATCATTACGTCATTGCGACTGAAACGGAGTGGAAGGAAGCAATCTCAGGCATGAGGCGAGATTGCTTCCTATCGTCGCAATGACAAATATTTAACCGGATTCTATATAAAAGACATTTAACAATCAGTCGTAACACACTATTTTATTTGTATTGGTTTACTAAAACACAATCCAACAATTATAAGTTTTGTTGGGTTTCCTTTGTCAACCCAACCTACAAAATTCTCCCCTACTCCCCTACTCCCCTACTCCTGACTCTTTTTTCAAATTCAAACGCCAGACTTATTGCCAAAAACAACACTGTCAAACCTTGAATAGCATAAACAATAGTTATCGAAACTCCCGCACTCCGCTGCATCACATTTGATCCACTCCTGAGAATACCAAAAAATAGGGATGTTAAAACTACTGCTAGGGGGTTGCCTCGACTTAATAATGCAATGGCGATCGCGTCAAAACCATAACCGGGAGAAAAATTTTCAAACAACCGATATTTTGCTCCTAATACTTCTGCGCTTCCTGCCAAACCTGCTAAACCACCGGATAAACCCATGACTGCGAGAATAGTCTGGTTAACAGAAATTCCGGCGTAACGAGCTGCGGTAGGATTTTGTCCGACGGCATCCACTTGATAACCGAAAGCTGTAAACGACAACACGACGGCTAAAATTATGGCAATAGCTAACCCCAATAAAATTCCAGCGTGAGCTTGAGTTTTGGGCAAAATTATCGGTAAACGCGCTGACTCGGCAATGAGAGGAGTGTACGCACTTGGAGCGTCGGGGGCGATAAGTGGTTCATTTACCATGTAGTTGACAAAATTTTGAGCGATGTAATTTAGTAGTAGAGTAGTCAGCACTTCATTTAAACCACGAGCGACTTTCAGATAACCAGCGATTGCTCCCCAAATTGCTCCTAGCAGAAAACCTCCCATCAATGCTAGGGGTAAATGTATCCATATTGGGAAATTAGGTAAATATAGTCCGACGACGACACTACCTAAAGCACCCATATAAATTTGCCCTTCCCCACCGAGATTAAATAAACCTGCTCGTAATGCTATTAATATTCCTAAACTTGCTAGTAATAATGGGGTGGTTTTGCTGAGGGTATCGCTGAAACCGAAGTAGGTAGTTAGAGATTCTTGGAATAGGGCGGTATAGGCAGTTACGGGGTTGGTTTTCGCTAAGAGCATTAAACCTGCTCCTGTTAATAAGGCGGCGAATACTGCGAATATTGGGAGTAGAATTGACTTGAGAATTTTCTGCATCAGTGACTTTTTTTATAAGGCGCTTATCCAAATATCATACAACTGATAACTGATGACTGAATAACCTGCTCCTGTTAATAAGGCGGCGAATACGGCGAATATTGGGAGTAGAATTGATTTGAGAATTTTCTGCATCATTTTGTAGTAGATCGTAGGTTAGGTTGCGCTGTCGCTTAACCCAAAAGAAAACTTATCGACTTGCTTTACCATTATGGCTATACCACCACTGTTGATTTTTGTTAGGTTTCCTCCGTCAACCAAACCTACACAATACTAAAACGCTTATATGTTACAGTCTACAAGTCTGTGCCAGAGAGAAGAACACAAAACCAACAAATCTATATCACCCCCCAATCGATACCCACCTGCGACAGGAAGGTGTCCTAAGTAATGCGTATCTGTACTAAAAGTTAGGTCGGCATAACTCACCCACTCTTCCTCCTCTCCTTCCCCTTCAAGCCATCCCACTTGTTTTGCAAATGCTACCCATACTTCTCTATTATACTTTTTCATACCATCCAACTTCTGATAAATTTTCTTTTGCACAGAAAAGCCAAACTTACCATCACTGCTAAAAATAATCCGGTCTTTTTTGATTTTCTGCCAAACTTTCTTTGACTCTTCCCGATCTAATTCCTTAGACTTCTTTTTAACCTCAGCTTCAAGTTGTTTCATAAAAGAAGATTTACCGCTACCCCATTCACCTTCAATAGAAATAGTTAGTGGCGGTTTAGTATCTTTATGAGTTAAAAACTCAGC
Organism: Dapis purpurea BLCC-M126; assembly: GCF_050015975.1. Classification (NCBI taxonomy): domain Bacteria; kingdom Bacillati; phylum Cyanobacteriota; class Cyanophyceae; order Oscillatoriales; family Microcoleaceae; genus Dapis; species Dapis purpurea. Next base: position 7,862 of record NZ_JBNHER010000254.1, read on the forward strand.
CATTGCTATAACATAAGGGGTAAAACCAAGTTCATCTTTTGTCGTAGGTTGGTCGCCCACCGTAATAATTTGCTTTGAATTTTCTGTAGATTTAGACATTAGTTTAAAAGTTAATAGTTATCGTCAAATTGCAATAAATTAAATTATACTCCTAGCCTCTCTAAATTTATTTTGTAGGTAAATTTGAGGATAATTAAGACCTCTCCCCCGACCCCTCTCCTGCAAGGATAGGGGGGAAATATTCTCCCCCTTCCCTGGTAGGGAAGAAGGTTGGGGGGTTAGGTTTTTTTTACCACAATTTTAGTCTAGACACCCTAGTAAAATCATCCAATACTTTAGCCATATCACTAGAGGTAAAATTGACTTTATAACCTTCTAAAATTCTGTTGCTTTCATGTTATAATAAACCAGGAATTTTGTTAGCAATTAATAAAAAAAAGTCGATTATGGCAACTTATTTAATTACAGGAACTAATCGTGGTATTGGCAAAGAATTATGTAAACAAGTTCATAGCCAAGCTAATAAAATAATTGCTATTTGTCGCGAGTCAGATGGGGAATTAGAAAGTCTAGGAATTTCTGTAGAAACAGGAGTAGATATTACTTCAGAACAAGATATAAATGGTTTGCTTAATCGTCTCCAAGGAGTCAAGTTAGACGTAATAATTAATAATGCTGGAATAGTCGAAAGAGCAAGCAACTATTTAGATGATTTAGATTTTGATAGTATTCGGAAACAATTTGAAGTGAATGCTATGGGAACTTTGCGCCTAACTCATGCTTTATTACCTTTAATGGAATCTGGTGGAAAAATTGCCATTATTACGAGTAGAATGGGTTCCATTGATGATAATAGTTCCGGTGGTTCCTACGGTTATCGAATGTCAAAAGTTGCTGTTAGTATGGCTGGTAAATCTTTGTCTGTCGATTTAAAACCACAGGGAATTTCTGTAGCAATTTTACATCCAGGTTTAGTTAGCACTAGGATGACAAATTTTACAGGAATTTCTCCCGAAGAATCTGCCAAAAATTTATTAGCTAGAATTGATGAATTAAACTTAGAAAATACAGGAACTTTTTGGCACGCTAAGGGTGAAGTATTGCCTTGGTAGTTAAGGAATATTTGGATAAATTATAATCAACAGAAAATATTTGTTGTTACTTCACTGTCAATTATTGCGAGGGGAGATTTACTCTAAGTCATTGCGACTGGAACGGATTTGAAGGAAGCAATCTCAAAAACCCTGAGATTGCTTCGCAGTCGCTCGCAATGACAATTCTAACCACTGTAATATCATGTCCGGATAATCAGTGATAAAAAAGTTTTTGTTTGTAGTTGGGCTTTAGCCCTATCCATAGTTCGGGCTGAAGCCCAACTACAAGCTTTAATTATAACTATTCAAATGACAACTCTCAAAAAACTAGATTCAACTTGTTTAATCACATTAGTAGAAATTGGTTTTGCTTCATCTTCTGGGACTTCCCCTTCAACTATGGCGCTACGCCCTAGGGAATAGTATATTTTCAAAGGGTTTTTCCTGCGGAAAAGCTCCGCTAACAGGATTTATCAATGTCCTAAGCTTAATGCGTAGCGCTGTAGAATCCTATCTTCTAGTTCAATTAATCTGGTGGCCATATAAATTGATGACTGAATTTAACTGGTATTCTATGTCAAGCAAATCAGCAAAATACCAGAGGAAAATAAAAACAAAATTAAGAGATTAAGAGGTTGTTTGAGAAGTATTCCATAGAACTAAATGAATCCTAAAAACCTAACCCCCCTGCCCCCCTTCCCTACAAGGGAATGGGGGTTTCAAAGCCTCTCTCCTTGTAGGAGAGAGGTTTGGAGAGAGGTTTTTATGAGTTGACAAACATCTTCTAAGGATAAGGAAGCGATCGCTTTAACAACTAAGAAATAGGCTTTTTGCTAAGTTAAATAAATTAAAAGAATAGACAAAAAATTATCTATGCTGACCAGAATTAAAGAATTAGCAACTACCCTCGCACCTCGTCTGATTGAAATTCGTCGCCATATTCACTCGCACCCAGAATTAAGTGGCCAAGAACACCAAACTGCTGCTTATGTTGCAGGTGTATTATCTTCCTCCGGTCTTCATGTACGGGAAGCTATTGGTAAAACTGGGGTTCTGGGAGAACTAAAAGGTAGTAACAATACTCATCAATGGTTGGCCATTCGTACCGATATGGATGCTTTGCCCATTACAGAACGTACCGATCTAGATTTTGCCTCCCGTAATCTTGGCATTATGCACGCTTGTGGTCACGATGTCCATACAACAGTCGGTTTAGGTGCAGCAATGGTTTTATCTGAGTTAGGAGAATCTCTACCAGGAAATGTCCGTTTTCTGTTTCAACCTGCTGAGGAAATTGCCCAAGGTGCTAGTTGGATGATTAAAGATGGAGCGCTGGAAGATGTAGAGGCAATTTTAGCAGTCCATGCTTTCCCGACTATTCCCGCAGGTTCGGTGGGTATTCGCCACGGGGTACTAACTGCTGCTGCTGATGATTTGGAATTGACAATTATTGGGGAATCTGGTCATGGTGCCCGTCCCCACGAAGCTATAGATGCTATTTGGATTGCTTCTCAGGTAATTACAAATTTACAACAGGCCATTAGTAGAACTCATAATCCTTTGAGACCTGTAGTGTTAACAATTGGTAAAATTAGTGGCGGTAGAGCGCCAAATGTGATAGCAGATCAAGTAAAAATGCTGGGAACTGTGCGATCGCTCCATCCAGAAACCCATAAAGACTTACCTGCCTGGATTGAAAATATTGTGGCCAATGTTTGTAGTTCTTACGGCGCTAAGTATGAACTAAATTATCGTCAGGGAGTTCCCTCTGTACAAAATGACCCATTGTTGACTCAGTTAGTTGAGTCAGTAGCTTTAGAAGCTTGGGGTAGCGAGCGAGTTACTATTTTACCAGAGCCTTCCCTTGGTGCAGAAGATTTTTCTATATATTTGGAGCAAGTGCCAGGTATGATGTTTCGTCTAGGAGTGGGACATAAAGATAAACATAACTATCCCCTCCATCATCCACAGTTTGAGGTAGATGAATCTTCTATTGTTACCTGTGTGGTGGTTTTGGCTTATGCTGCCTATAAATATTGGCAGAATCATTAAAATTCAAAATTCAAAATTTAAAAGTTTTATTTTTGCAATAACTAGCTGTTAGTAAGGCTAAGTTGTCGTAACTAAACTTGCAACTGCTATACAAAAAAATTTACTGCAAAAATAGGTTTGAAACTCCAGCCTATAGGTTTTTTAACGATAAATTATCTGCTAACTCTGAGCAAAAAAGTATTAAAATAGAAGTAGTAAATTGAATTAGTAAATAGGTAAAGTAGGTAGGTATAATTAAATATTGAAAAAGTTGTAGGGGTGGGTTTTAGCGAAAGGCTTGACAGAAGTGCAATATAGTTTTTTCAGCCTGCCCTACCCTTGTTCCTTTACTTATACTCACTTACTCAAGATGGGTTTATCTGTCTAATTATATTAACCAGATAACAGAAGTAGTAGCTTCAAGTCAATAGAGTTTTATACTTAAATTTATTCCTAATTCAATATTAGTTAATAACTTGAAATTTTAGGAGAAATATTGTGGCATCAGAACAAGAAGAACGGATTAAGCAATTGTTTATCATGGAAGCAGAAGAACATTTAGTAACCTTAGAAAATGGGTTGGTAGATTTGAAGTCTACAATGTCAGATTCTGAGACTATTAATGATATGTTTAGAGCAGCCCACTCTGTAAAAGGTGGAGCTGCTATGTTGGGAATGCACAGTGTAAAAAAGGTAGCTCACCGTTTAGAAGATTGTTTCAAAATAATTCGAGAACATCCTGTTAATATTGACCAAACTGTAGAATCTCAATTTTTAAAAGGATATGATACTCTCAAAGACTTAGTAGAACGTCTCCAAGGTCCTTATGGTTTGAGGGAAGAAGAGGGAGAAGAAATAGTACAAAATGCTTTGCCTGTCTTTGCCGAGTTAGAAACTAATTTGAATACTTTAGTTAGTGGTGGAACTGTTAGTCAATCTACTACTGTAGATGCTGGAAATGGCAAGACAAAAACTAATTTTGCTCTGGCAGTCAAAGATAAATTAAAAGAAATGTTGGAAGTCTTTAAAAAGGGTGATTCTCCAGATTCAAGAAAACAACTAATAGAGCGTTGTAATGGTTTGTTGAAGTTGGATGAAAATACACAAATTTGGCATACTTTAGTTAATGCTTCTCAACAAGCTCTGACTAATTCTAAGTTATCTTATCAAGTTCTGGCATCTGTGATTATTAAAGAACTTAATCAAGCAGGTGAGTTAATCCAAGCAGGAAAGGTAGAGGAAATAGTACCGAGTAAAGATTTAAAAGAAATCGCAAATTCTCCTAAAGCAACAACTTCTGAACAGAAAAAAGTAACTTTACCAAAAGACCCGAAAGAAGTGGTGAGACTAATTATTAAAAGTTTTGACCATAAGCAACAGGAGGCGATCGCTAAATTATTAGTTAAGCACGTTAAGTCGTCTAAAAATAATTGATTAAGATTAAGTCGTGGTTGAAGATTATAATTGTCAGGGGCATCTTAGTTTTATAGAATAATATTTGGTGTTGCTAATTTTAGGTATGAAACTTCTGAATTTGATTGTTAATAGTCATTAATTAAGTCAGAAATTACTTCTAACTTATTACTTCTATTTAGTCCTATAAAGCACCCTAAATTTCCTCATTTATAACTTCTGAATCCTTATTCTCAACTCCCTTTTTTTCTTTGATATTTTCCTCAATTTTATCCAAAGCTTGATTAACTTTTTCCTCCAATTGTTGAAATTTTTCTTGTCTTAAATCACTCCATTCTGGTAATTTATTAATAAACTGTTGTAAATCAATAATCACACTTGTTAGATCGTTAATTTGTTGCAATTCTGGTCGTTGTTTAAACTGCTGAGAAATCAAATCTAATTCTGTCTGTAATAACTTGATAGTTTGTTCTTGAATTTCTAACCGATTTGACAAACTTTTAATCGTTTCTAGCAAAGGTATAACTTTACCTTCTCCCGGATTATTTCCTAATGCTTGAGCCGTAGACTCGAAAGAATTTATACTATCTTTTAACTGAAAAATAATCTGAGAAATTGAATCTTGATATTCATCTAATTTTCTACTATTGTCAAATTTAATGGTTTGAGTTTCTGCTCTTAATTTTAGTCGGTTAAAAAGATTTAATAATAAAGACATGAAAATAAATACTACCGGATAAATAATTGGTTGCTCATAGATATAATTACCAAAAATTCCGACGGCAGAAGCAGCAAGAAAAATATATTCAAGGATTTCTAAAAGACGCAGACGGTGCAACATATTGATTGAATTATAATTTTGTTTGTTAATATAGCAATCCTAATTTAAGTTGTAATATTTTGGTGGTAGGGGCGATTCGTGAATCGGCCGTACAGGAGTCAGGAGTCATAATTTTCAAGGTTTTCAGTTAAAATTAAGGGTTTCAATAATAGAATTTAATCTAGGGACCGACACAACTAATTTTGCGCATTAGGGCGGGTTTATATAAATCTTAGAGTAAGCATGAAAATTCTGGTTAAAACCCGCCCCTACTATTGGAACATTTTAGGTTTGTCACGTCACTACAATATTACTATAATTATTCACCTCCTTCTTCCTTCTTCCTTCTTTCTTCTTCCTTCGATTATATTTCCAAAAGCAAAACAGCTAAACTAAAATAAATTAATACACCTAAAATATCAACAGCAGTGGTAATAAAAGGAGCAGACATTAACGCAGGATCTAATTTTAATAATCGAAAGATAAATGGCAAAGCTGCACCAGCAATAGAAGCAATAATTGTAATGGCAAATAAACTAATACCTACCACAAAAGCTATAGCTAAATTTTGTTGCAAAATATAAGCCCAAATTATTGCAACTATCCCCAACATTAAACCTAGCAAACTACCAGCAATTCCTTCCCGAATAATTACCTGTAAATTTCCCATGCCTCCCATTTCATCAGTGCTAAAACCACGAATTATTACAGTAGATGACTGGGAACCAACATTACCGCCAGTATCATTAAGCAGAGGAATAAACGCAGCTAAACCTACCACTTTTTCCAAAACTTCTTCCTGAGAAGTAATAATTTTACTCGTGAAAGTATTAGTTAGAAGTAATACTAATAACCAAAAGACTCGCTTCTTAGTAACAGTCAATAAATTAACCTGAAAATAATCATCACCTTCAGACTGTACCCCACTTAATTTATAAATATCTTCGGTTGTTTCTTCCTGCACAATATCAATAGCATCATCAACAGTAATAATTCCCACCAGTCGCCTTTCCCGATCTACAACTGGCACGGCAATTAAATCATAATGTTGGATAACTCGGACTACCTCTTCTTGATCCGTATTAGTTTGAACTGACACCACATCACGACTCATTATTTCACTAATAGTTTGTTCTAGGGAAGCAGTAACTAACTCTCGTAACGACAGTATCCCAACTAAATGTTGTTCTGCATCAATAATATATAAGTCATAGATAGTTTCAGAAACATCAGCTAAAGAACGTATTCTTTCTAAACTCTGGGCTACAGTATCATCAGACTCAAGACTAATATATTCTGGAGTCATTATACGTCCGGCGGTATCTGGTTGATAACCTAACAAAAGGGCAGTAGCTTCCCTTTCGCGGAGACTAAGTTCAGAGTTGAGACGCTGCAACAGTTTAGGAGGCAACTCATCAAACAGTTGAGCACGATCGTCCGGTGACATTTTATTGACAATATCTCTAATTTCTTGATGGCGAAACTGTTGAGATAAAGATTTTTGTGTAGAGGAGTCAAATTGTTCATAAACAGCGATCGCTTCTTCTGTTCTGAGTAGTCGGAAAACTACAAGCTGTATATCTTCGGGTAAAAGTTCTATAGCTTCGGCAATGTCGGTAGGTTGTACGGGAGCTAAGAGATTTTTTACTCCAGCTAAGTTATCCTCTGCGATTAAGTTTTGTAGTTGCGTTCGGACTTCATAAACAGTTACTTGGGAAGATAGACGACTTGTGTACATGATTTTTTTTCCTTGGGATAGAAAAAATTAACAGTGGCAGTATGATAAAGGATTTTACATCACCCAATGCTTCCGTTCTTAGAAACCTAGGACTATCTGCAAAAATCTATGATTTTCTCTAAATAAAGGGCGTGGGTGACATTCATTTAGTAGGGTTGGGTTTATCCAAAAACATTGACAAAACCCCATAAATTAAATAAACCCAGCCCCAGATGCTTGTCCGTCTCACCCAGGAATGTCTATTGTGCGTGGGCAAAATAGGGGGCAGGTTTAGCAAAATATTTGACATCAGCACGATGTTATCTTCAAAACCCGCCCCTACTTTATTCTGACTCCTGACTCCTGTCTCCTGACTCCTTCCCTCTTTCATATTTGTAAAATAACTCGTGCCAAGTTGAAATAAATCAAAACACCGAGAACATCCACAGCAGTTGTAATAAAAGGTGCTGACATTAAGGCTGGATCTAACCCAAACGAACGAAACAGGAATGGCAAAGAAGAGCCAGCAACAGAAGCTAAAATTGAGATGGCGACTAAACTTACTCCCACCGTCACTGATACTTCTAAATTTCCATTGACAATAAATAAGTACGCCCAAGCTGTTGCTAATAAACCGAGAATACCTCCAAGCATTGCACCAGCAGCAGCTTCACGCAGAATTACTTTCACAGGTCCGATTTTCCAGATTTCATCGGTATTCATACCCCGAATTACAACAGTTGAAGATTGCGCTCCCACATTTCCACCAGTACCAGTTAATAGTGGAATGAATGCTGCCAAGGCAACTACCTTTTGCAGAATATCTTCTTGCGCGGTAATAATTCCACCCGTAACACTATTCGTTAGTAGCAACACAAATAACCAAACTACTCTTCTCCGAGCAGCAGTAAATAAATTTACCTGGAAATAATTATCACCATCAGACTGCACCCCACCTAAAGCATAAATGTCTTCAGTAGTTTCCTGCTCCAAAATATCAAGGACATCATCAACGGTAATAATTCCCACGAGTCGTTGTTCGCTGTCTACCACTGGTATTGCCAGAAAGTCATAACGCTGGATCACACGGGCAACTTCCTCTTGATCAGTACCAGTTTGGACACAGACAAAATCACGATTCATTATTTCGCTGATAGTTTGGTTTAGCTGAGAGGTGACTAAATCTCGCAGTGATAAAATACCTGTAAGATGACGGTTAGTATCAGTGACATATAGAGAATAAACTGTCTCAGTAACGTGGGCTAATGAGCGAATACGTTCTAAACTTTGGGCAACGGTATATTCTTCTTTTAGGGAGATGTATTCCGGAGTCATTATCCGCCCTGCTGTTCCGGAGTCATAACCCAGGAGTTGGGCGGTAGCTTGACGTTCGGTGGAGCTAAGTTGGCCTAATAAACGTCGGACAACGGCTGCAGGTAGTTCTTCAAATAGTTTGGCGCGGTCGTCAGGGGACATTTTATCAACAATATCTATGACTTCTTGGCGCTTGAATTTTTCGCATAAAGACTGTTGTACACTGGAGTCTAATTGTTCATATACTTCGATCGCTTCACCTTTAGACAATAATCTAAAGGCAATGACTTGCATAGTTTCTGGTAAACCTTCGATCGCTTCAGCAATATCGGGTGGTTGTACTGGAACTAACATAGCTTTAGCTCCAGACAAGTTATCTTGTTCTAGTAGAGCTTGAAGTTGCGATCGAACTAACTCCCGTAATTCTTGACGAGAAATTGTCGCGACGGAAGGGGATGAATAGTTATTATCTTCAATCAAAGCTAACCCTCCTATGATATAGATTCCTGAATCCAGTTTAGAGGCTAAGGAAACTTTTTGCTTCTTATAATTAATAAATTCCTAATTTGTAGCAGGGTTGTTTCATTCTAGTGAAACACATCGGGGGAAGAGTTTGGGGAGTTTGGGTTGGTGGGGAATATAGCACTACGCGCAACTCACAAGTCAGAAGTAATCCCTGAGGCTTGTTTGAGCATTTATCAATGTCTTAATCTTTGTTTCGACTGCTATCTGGGAAGATTGAACGCCCAAACAGTTAATTCAACCTCTCTGGTTGTAGTTTCTCTCTACACTTCCCATATTCCCCTCCTGGGAGCAGTAGGGGTTGGTCCCACATTCCCCCCTCTTCCCACACTTCCGCCTCTCCCCATACTCCCGTTTTACAACCCACTACATTTATCTTGAGCAGAAATAGTCACTCCGATAAATGGAGATGTGCCTCCTGCTAACCTAGTTAAAATATCTGTAATTGTATTAATTTGACGCTTAGTTATAACGTATTCATTAACTGTTTTTTGCCACTCCGAATCATTAGCAGGTAAAATCATGCCATAAGAAATACAGGTAAGTGGTCTATTTGGTTCTAAAGCATATTGATTTTCTTTTAATCCTTGTCGGAATGCTTCTCCTACTAATAAAATCCCGTCACTAGCAAAAGCATCTATTGTACCTGATGTGGCATCTTTAATCGCAGTTTCTCTTCCCGATGCTCCTTGATAAACTTTTTGATCTGCGAGTTGATATCGACTATCAATAAAGTTTTTGGTCAGAGAATCATTGAGAACTCCAATTAAAATTCCTTCCAAGAATCCATCGGGATTAACTGTTAGTCTTCTATCTGGTTTCATCATTAAATATGTGCCAGTAGTGAAGAAACGTTCAGAATAAATAACACCTGTTGGTGGATTTTTTCTAATAGTATTAGGACCACATTCTACATGAACTCGATTATTAGCTACACTACTATGTCGTCCTTGTTCTGAATCCTCATCAAGAATAGTTTCTAATTTTTCTAGGGTAATAGTTCGGTTTAATTTTTTTTCTAAATCTTCTTTAAAACCATTCATTAATTCTAGACAAATTCCTTCCCATTTACCACCAGAAACATAACCGAAAGGAGCAGCATCTTTTCTCATTCCAACTTTTAGCACACCAGTTTGTTGAATTTCTTGTAATACTCCTTGTGCCCTCGCACATCCAGAATTTATGACAGCAAATATAATACTAAATATGATTATTGTAAGTTTGTTTTTCATCCTTGACCTCTACCTCACATCAAAATTATTAATATCATTCCCATTCAAATCTTCTAGAGCTTTATGAAAAAGAATGATACAACAAATAATTATACAACAAAAGTAACAAATGTCAAGTTATCGATAAATAAGTTGAGGATTTATTTCATATCTAAAATAAAACATTTTTGTGATGACTATGTTAAGTATTTGTATATATTTTAACTGATAGTTAATCATAGCAATTCATTCTTAAAAAACTGAATTATAAAGTCAATATTTCCTGTGAAATACTCCACAAACAGCTATTAGTAAAAAGAGAAAAAAACTCAAACTTTGATTTAGCAACACCAAAAATACTATCAAGTCTCAAGTTCTTTTTCCGAGGAAAAGTGACGAAACAATTGAGGCGTTATACCTGTCCAACGTTTAAATGCACTGCTAAAATGCTCTTGTGTTGAATATCCTAATTGTTCCGAAATTTCTCTAAGTTTAAGATCGGTATCTTTAAGGAGAATTTTTGCTCGTTCAAACTGTATTTGATTAATGACTTCAGTGTAATTTACTCCTGCTTCTCTTAATTGTCTTTGCAAAGTTCGAGAACTAATTCCTGTAATTTGAGCAAATTCACTAAGAGTAGGATACTTTTTTATTGATAAAGATTTAATAACCTGTCTGAGAGAACCAATAAAATCTGTTGCTGGAGTAGATATATTTATCAGGGGAGAAAGATAAGGTGAATCAGTTAATGGTTGAGCTAGACTTAAAAGAGTGGTGTCAATTGCGATCACTGTAAATTTTTACTTATACTTAGGGAATAGCAGAAAATAAATTATCCCAATTTATGTACTGATCGCGTTAACTGCTTATATCATGTCCGGATAATTAGTGATAAAAAAACTTTCTGATTTTTATACTTTCTTTCTGCTCTCTTCCCTCCTGACTCCTGACTCCTGACTCCTCCCTCATTTATTTATAACTATTCAACCGGACATGATATTACTCCCTACTCCCTACTCCGTTATTTTTATAGCTAATGGGATAATTTTTTATTTGGAAGTCCCTTAATTCTCGTATTTTGCAAAAGTTGAAACTGTTCAATTGTAGAATTTGGTTTCATTTGTAAACAAATTTTTGATGGTTGCCAATGCTTTAACCCAAATGAATTAAAGGATGGTAAAGGGTTTAAACTATAAGATTTTAAAGTTCTTGATCAGCCAACAACTCTAATTTATTTACTTCATAAAGGTTAGTAGAAAGCCATCGCCCTCGATCAGGACAACTTGTTTGATAGTCCAGTTTGATTTTGGGATGGACAGCACAAGAGGCCATTGTCCCCCTAATAGAAGTAAGAAGTCGGGCAATTTATTTTTTTCGGAAAAATAGAGTCATAAAATCATGGTGAGTAACGTCTAGTATTTGGAAAACAAAAAAACAGTGGCATCAAAAAAGTCCGCCACGCAACCCCATTGTAATCTATGGGAACTCCTTTCCTATTGGGGAAGGAGGAGAACAGCTCTGCCCCCTCTTTTTGTATAAGAGAGCTTGGGGGAAAGAGCTACATTCTCTAATGCCTGGTTGCAATGTTTTATAAAGTCAGGAAGCATCTCGAAAATACCTATAGGACTTACGCAAAACAACGTATTTCGTCATTACGAGCGATAGCGAAGTAATCTCAAACGTCGAAATTGCCTTTCTTATGCGTAAGTCCAGATCTATATGTATCAGAAGGACAAAACCAATTTCATTTTTTATGACTTCCAGAACTGCAAATACAAGACGAAACTTAATGGACAATTCTACAACAGAGAACGATCGCTCCCATCTAATCTCTCAGTTTTGGCAGCAATGGCAAGAAAGTCGAGGCCAGCTTTATCGCTGCTGTCTCAAGATAATGAATTCTAACCCAATGGATGCGGAGGATGTTCTGAGTCAGGCCATGCTAAAAGCTTGGAAAAAGGTGCAAAAGTTCGGGGAAAAAATTTCTAATTTAAAGGCTTGGTTGTATCAGGTAACTCGTAATTTTTGCATCGATATTATCCGCAAACGTTCTTGTGCTGCTGTGGGTGTTGATAGTATTGAATGGGTGGGTAATACTGAGGAAGTTATTACTACAGGAACGGTTGAATGTCCAGAGTCTGTTCTGGAGAGAGAAGAGATATCCGATCGGATACAAGGAGCGATCGCTGAGTTACCGGAAAATTTGCGGGAGACGTTTATTTTGCATTTTTATCGGGAGCTTTCCCATAAAGAAATTGCCCAACAGCAAGAGATATCTTATGATAATGTCTGCAAGCGGATATCTTTGGCGCGGAAATGGCTTAAAGAGAAGTTGAGTTCCTATTTTCGAGATTCAGAGTCGGAAGTGGAGGCAAAGGGCCATTCGTCCCTACAGATGTCAGTGGAGAGTCAGTCTCCTACCCCAGAAGAAAATGGGGAAAAGCAGCAGGATATAAGGTCACAAGAGGAAAAGAATGTATTGGAGACGGAGACTGTATTGGTTGAAAGTGATATAGGGAAAATTAAACCATCTCCCAATAATAATGCTATATTTAGTTGCCATTCCATTACTCCATCAGGCGATCGCCCTATTTCTCCATCACAACCAGAGGTAGAAAAGTCAGAGAGTGTTGATAGTTCAGGAGAGTTAGATCGATTCCGGATAATTAGTGATGAAAAAACCGATTTTCGTTACACAGGGGAAATCTCTCTATTTTATGCTTTCCCCGCTCCCTTATTTATAAGTATTCAACTGGACATGAGATTAGAGGCGATGCTTGGGTTGGATATTACTGATGTGGTTAATGTTAGTAGAGGCTCACCTTTATTATCTATACTTTCTGTTTTTTGGCAGAGTTTTATACAGGGTGTGGGATGGAAAGGTTGTGTTGGGGCGATCGCTGGATATTGAAGTAGTTGCGGGAGAGGTTTATTTGATTTTTACATAAATGCCCAGACGTGGAGAAACGGAGACACAGAGAGAATGAATGTCTTACTTCTGAATGAAACTCGGTGACTTTAGGAAAGTTGTCTGTGACGATTTCAATACAGGAAACTCTCTAAACAGTAAGACTTAAAAAAAAATCTGGATTTTTTGTTGATCGAGTAGTGCTGTGAGTCAAGAAAAAAGTGTCCGTAAATTTAAAAATTCAGAAACTGACTTTGAAGATCGTCTTAAAAGTGTAGACAGTTAAAAAGGAAAAAGAAATGGGAATGACAGACTGGGAAGTAATTCCAAATGTAAATCCAGACAATAAACAAGACATAGTTTCTAAACAAAATTCAGATTTCGATGGTCTGTACTTGGTTCAAGATATAAATGATTATGATAATTCATATATCATAACAGATGATTTCGTATACCGCTATTATGGATTCAGTAAGAATTTTACGGGATTCAAGAGTTCAAAACCCTCTGCGATGAAGCAATACCTTGAAGAGGCATGGAATGACTATTACACTACAAAAGGATTTGCAGCGACTATAACCAAACAAGAAGTCTTTGACCAATTAAAAACTGGCATCGGCGGTGACGAAGCGAGTGAGTATTCAATCTCTACTCTTAAAGAACTACTCTCAGATTTGCAACCAACTAATTACAAATGGTTGACCTATTCTGGGGATGGACGATCTTGGAGTGCTGAAATTAAAGGAGATTCCTGGGGAACCAATCTAGATACTATCGAGCCAGGTATAGCATATCCGACCATTGTTGAGAAGTTATCTCAAGCGATTCAAGCAGCAGCAGAAAATGACTTGCTGGTCGATCCATACACACCGGAGGCTGTCGAGGGATTAATCTTACGAGTGTCTGAGGCACTTTCGGCAGCAGCGAAAATTCCTTATATGCTGAAAGATTTAACTTCAACATCTGCGACAGACTCCTCGATCAAAGGTTTTAGTAGTGGCGATATTACTATCAATCTTTCCAATAAAAACGCAGGACACCAGTACATTGTCGCTTTCCAAAAACCAACAAATCTCAACCAAATATATAAAACACTATTTCCCACTGCTTGGAAAATAGTACCGTTGGGAAATAACAGCAGCGCTCGCGTTGACTATCCCGTCAGCCTTCAGATTATGGTTGAAGAAAGTGTTGATGTATATGATGCAATGAGTCGAGCGACAAAACTACCAACTGAAGTTGGGCAAATGTGGGAATTCTCTATTGATGGAGACTTCGCAGAGCTAAAGAAAATATCTGGTGAGACAGTGGATGGAGAAATGGGGTGCATTAATAAGGCTCCTCAACTAGTTGATATAGCTCTCGCAAAAAAAGACAGTCCGTTGATTGTTAAACGTGAAGTAGCCCAAGATGACCAGGCAATTTTCCAACTAACTCCGAAGCTATATTTTGCTTATGTTAATGACCTCCAAGAAGGAGACTTGATCAAATCCGATGTCTCTGCATCAAAACTGTATGAACTGGATCTGACAAATCTCAAATCTATTAACCTTGAGCTTTCCGCAGACCCAACTACTCGAAAGAAGAAGTGGACAGCAAGTAATCGAAAAGCAGCCAGTTAGGTTAGCCTAGAGAATTAAACAGGTCAGGCTTATCAGAATTAAATGGTGTTGGGCAGCTTGTAAGACTCCCTAAAAACCATAATGATAAGTCTGACTTTCTTTCGTTAAAGCAAAAAATAAAATTTGTCTTCTCAAGGAAAGTTGTCAATGTCTAACAAAAAAGCTCTTGTTGTCGGAATTAACATTTACAAGACTTCAAAAAATAATCTACCTAGCTGCGTCAATGATTCAAACAAATTCTCCGATCTGTTAAAAGATAGCTATGGCTTTACTGACATCTGTAAGATTCAGAATAGAGAAGCCACTTTCGCCAAGATTGACCAACAGTTAGAATGGTTATTTAAAAATGCAGAACCAAACGCTCAATTAGTATTTTATTATTCTGGCCACGGGTACAGAACTCCAAAAGATGGTTTACTAAAAGAATGTCTAGTTACATCCGATGAGAAATTCTTTTTTGACGATAAGTTTAGTACTTTAACACAACGATTACCTCCAGGTATTTTAAGCATAATATTAGATTGCTGTCACTCAGGGGGAATGGAAAAAGCTTTTTTCTCAGGGAAATCTGGAGAGGAACGTCCTATGGTAAAAGCTTGGGTTCCACCAGACGAAGAATTAGAAAACTCTTCCAAACCAGAAACTGATCGTACATTACCTTACCAGAAATTTGGTCAGTCTATCACTGAGCGAAACTTTGTTTCGACGAACGCAGACGCCTCTAGCAGTCTCAAATCTCTTATATCCCAACCTAAGAGTAAGCAAGTGAATGGGTTGCTTATGAGTGCCTGCAAGGCAAATGAGAAGGCTATAGCTAGTACTGTGTATACTAACGGATTGTCAGTTTTTACTTTTGGCTTAATTAGATCGATATCTAGTTTAGGAACCAAAATATCCAATAATACTTTACTCGATCACACTACACAGCAAGTGCAAAAGCAATTGAAAAAGAGTAAATTAGGACAAACACAAACTCCCTTACTTATAGAGCCAGATCGACCTAAAGGACTTGGAAATCTATCCTTTATTACCTTTGAACCTGCTGAAAAAAGTGCATCATTTACTGATAAACCTGCTGAAAAAAGTCCAGTATTTACTGATAAACCTGCTGAAAAAAGTGGAGTATTTACTGATGAACCTGCTGAGAAAAGTATAGTATCTACTGAAGCATCCGATAGAGCAATGTTAGAAGAACTCTCACAAGCTATAAGTGGGTCTGCTAAAATGCTCTCGATGTTGGCTGATATATCAGCCATGTCAAATCGTGATTAAAATAAAAATGTGGCTTTATCTAGGAATTACCAAAATATGACTATAGATTCAAGATTAGTGAAAGCCTATACGCAATTTAGTCTCAAGCTGTTCTTAGAGATTGTCAAGCAAAGTGCTGGTAAGAATATTTTTGTGTCCCCTTGCAGTTTGGCAATCTCTTTAGCTATGACTTACAATGGTGCTAGTCGTCAAACCCAAGAGGCAATAGCTCAGACCCTAGAATTACCAAAAATGAGTCTAGAGGAAGTTAACCAAGCTAATGCCAGTTTGAGAGAAACACTAGAAAACAATGACTATAATGTGCAAGTTTATATAGCTAATTCACTCTGGGTTAAAGAGGGGGTTTCTTTTAATCCAGAATTTTTACGCATTAACAAGAAATTTTATCAAGCAAAAGTAACAGATCTGAACTTTAACGAGCCAAATACTCCAAGTATTATCAATGATTGGGTTAAAGAGAATACTAATCAAAAGATAGACATAATCATCGATCAGATTGACCCCAATTCGATGATGTTTCTGATTAACGCCACTTATTTTAAAGGTTACTGGTCAAACCCATTCCCCAAAGCAGCAACTGAAGAGCATCCATTCATCTTGCTAAACGGGACTCAGAAGCAGCACCCGATGATGTTTTCTTCGGGTAACTATAGATACCTAGAAAATGAGATATTTCAGGCAGTTAACTTACCCTATGGAAAGGGTAAGTTTAGTATGTATATTTTTCTCCCCAATAACGGAGTTGGTCTTAATAGATTTTACGAAACTCTGAGTGCTGGTAATTGGGAAAAATGGATGAACCAATTTGATTTAAAACAAGGTTTTCTTGGTTTACCCCGTTTCAAACTTCAATATAATATTGAGCTAAATGATGTTCTCAAAACTCTTGGAATGGCAATAGCTTTTGATAGTAGAAGTGCAAATTTCTCAGGGATATGTTCGATTCCCCCAAATATCTGTATTGACAAGATTAAGCATAAGACTTTTGTAGAAGTCAATGAAGAAGGAACTGAAGCATCAGCAGCAAGTTCTGTAGAAATGGTGACTAAAGGATTTCAGTCAGAACCTCCAGAAACTCTGTTTAACATGATTGTGGATCGTCCCTTTTTCTGTACGATTCAGTATAATCAAACCAAAACAATTTTGTTTATGGGGTCTATTCTGGAACCAATATAGCGCGCTCGCAAATCTTGTAAGTTGCAAGGGGTAAACTTTAGCAATATATCGCTCAAGTCCCCCCCTTTCCCTTTACCCAGCAATAATCAACGCCGGACGAGCGATCGCCTCTTTCTTCTAACAAAAGCGATTATTTTTTAACTTTCTCTTATCTAAGCAATACCATAGCCAGTGTAAAGACGCTTGTAAGGCGGATGTAGCCCCAGTACAATGTCTTCTTGAGCAACACCCATTTCCATTAATTCTTGACCTACATCAATATCAGTAGCATTATGCTGAAGCCAAATTTTTCCATCTTTAATATCAAAATGTAAAACAGTATAGTAAATTCGTTCTAAGTCTTTCCAACCTACTCGCATCAGTTGATAATGATTTCGTATTGGATCAAAAAATAGTTAATTTTCTGCCTCATTATTTTGAGGTTTAGATTGAGCATACTTTTCCAACAAAATTTGAATGTAGGAGCGATAATTCTCTAACTTATCCATTGGACAATTTCCTCGGCGATTGGTTCTTCAATAATTAATAATTAACAATTAATAATTACCTCTTCTTATAAATAAGAGGAACTGCTAGATAAGGCAACGTTTATGGCTCATTCACAAGAGCGACTGTTTTTTAACTTCCTCATAAATTTCCCTCGCACTTTTCTCCCCAAACATCTTCTCTTTTAACTCCAAATAATCTACCGACTGCGACATATTTTCCCGACAGAAAAATGCAGCTTTAGCAATTCCCAAACTATTGATAATTGCCTGTATACTTTCACTTCTAACTAATCCCATTTCCGGCACAACTAACTTTTGATTCATTTCTAAATTTACCCCTCTAAAAAGAACTAACGATATTGTTAACAAAAATTGTAGGACTTTGAACTATTATAGCTCCCTCATACCTTTTAATTAGTTTATCATCACAAGTAATAAAAAAATCGACTCCCAACTTTTCTGCACAAGCCAAATGTAACGAGTCCATTCCTTTAATTCCCATATTTGCTTCTATTTCCTCTGCTCTTGTCAGCAAATTTTCATTCAGATTTTGGAAAGACTTAGCTTCCCGTAAAACACTTTCAACAAAAACCTTTCGCTCGTTGTATGGGTTATTGTTCGTTTCTGCTGCTAAAGCTTCTGATGAAACAATTTCCACTTTTTTATTTTCAATTAGCAAAAAAATAAGAGTCATTGACATTGATTCTAAATATATTCTTGCCTGAGATTGGTCATCAAATATTCTATTCAATGCGCTAGTATCTAAATATAGTTTCATTAATAGGAAATTTTTGGTTCAATTTATCATCTAATTTTAACAGAAAGAACAAGTTTTTTAAGTGTGTCTTGAAAAAAGAGCTGTTTCTTTCCATACAAAACTATAGTATTTCTCACCCTTTGTTAGGTACAGTGCTGGAGATCCCCCCTAACCCCCCTTCTCAAGGGGGGGGAACTGGAAGTCCCCCTTTTTAAGGGGGATTTAGGGGGATCGTTGATGTTCCTCACCAGACTGAAAACCGCTATATATTTTTTTTTCGACTACCACTACAGGAATTAAACTCTTTTCCAAAACTGCTTGAGAAACGGAACCAACTAACACATTCTCCCATAAACGATGCCCTCTTTTCCCGATAACTATTTCTGCGACTCCATACTCTCGCCCCACTGAAATTATTTCCTCGGATACCACACCTGCAACAGTTACAAACCGATACCGAATATCTGCCAAAAGTTGCTTTGTTTGCTGTCGCAGTTGCTCAACACTTTCCTCATTCTCAGACTGAATAACGTGCAATACCATAACCTCGCCATCACAACGCCTCGCCAACTCAGCAACTTTTAACAACACATCTACAGCAAGGGGTGAAGTATCAACTGCAGCTAACAAAACAATACGACGAGCGATCGCTACTTTTGTCGGTTCGACTTCTCCTTTTTGTAAAAGTTTTGGTGCAAAGGTAGGTATTGCCCAAGCTCCCAAAGGTGCTGTGACTAATATGGATAGGGCAGCGATCGCTAATATTGTTTCTCCTCCTTCAATACCTGCTGCTAAAGGAATAGCTCCAATAGCTGCTTGCACGGTTGCCTTAGCAGAATTTCCGGGCAGCAAAAATAGACGCTCTCGCAAATTCCAGTTACTGCCCAAAGTCGAGAGATACCAACCGAGCATTCGTCCGACTAAAGTACCAACTGCTAAAATTAACAACCCCACCAACAAGACATTTTCCAGCACTTGCAACGGGATACTAGCACCGAGCAACACAAACAAAATTATTTGCGCCACCACCCACAAAGTATCAAAACCATTTCGCAACCGTCGTGCTAAGGGGGCATCAAATTCGATGACAAAAAATCCTGTCGCCATGACTGCCAAATAACCAGAAAATATAGGAAATTTCTCTGCTAAGACGACTAACAATAGAGCGAAACTTGCTGCAACCAAAGTATCCTGAGTGGCATTTTGAGTCCAATTTTGTTTGACTAAGAGCAATACTAATATTCGTGCGGTTAGCAACCCGGCGACAACTCCGAGAATAATTTGTAAAATCACTTGAAAGGGTAATAGTTGTAATGCGCTGAGAGTGATGCCACCAGGTAAAGTTATGCCAGTAGTTGTTCCCTGGGATAAGAATGCCAGTAGTAAACTAAAAACTAACAACAGCAAAACATCTGACAAAGCACTGCCAGTCAAAATAGCATCAGGAATACCTTTAGTTACGCCCCAACCCAAACTTTTGAGGCGCAACATTCCGGGAACAATAACTGCGGGAGACTCGGCACCGATGATACAACCTAATAACAACCCGGTGGCAAAGTCAAAATTAAGTAACCATATAGCTGCTAGAGCAATAACAATAGCTTCACAGGTTGCGGGGAGGAAACCTAACCGCAGTGCAACACTTCCCTGTTGTGCTAATTTTTCTCTGTCTAAACCCAACCCTGCTTTCATTAAAATTATCATTACGGCGATCGCTCTTAGGGAGTCGGCAGCTTGCAAAATGCTAGAGTCGATGGTATTGCTAATTTGGGGACCTAATAATATTCCCACTAATACCATTCCCACCAGCGGCGGTGCTTTTAATCTAAAGGCAATTTCGCCGACAAAAAAACCTATTAATAATATCCAAATAATACTTTCTAACATAAGAAGGAAGAGGGAGGAAGCAAGAATTCAATAATTGATAATTGATAATTGATAATTACCCAATTATTAATTATTAATTATTAATAATTAAATAATTCTGGTTTAAAGCCTCCCCTTGGATAG